>DASPWV010000068.1:0-2780 GCA_035637635.1 Vicinamibacterales bacterium
TCACGCTGTTGACTTCAGAGGGCCGGCTGATCGGCCGATGTCGTGGAGCGGTCAACGGCGCTCACGGTCTTTGCGGCGATTCGCGCGGGAATCTCTACCTGGCCGAGTTGCCGCCGCAAGACATCACGAAACTCGAACGGCTCGATTAATCTCGAGACCGCGCGCCGGCGAGCTGTCAGTACTCCGCAAACATCCGCTTGATCTCCTTGAGATCTCTGGTTTTCGTCAAAGCGAGCATCAGCAGGATGCGCGCCTTCTGCGGATTGAGCGTGTCGGCGGGGATCATACCCATCTCATCGTCCTCGCGACTGGAGAGCACGCGTCCGTTGCCGACGCGACTCGAGCGGACGAGAACCGGCATCGTCTCGCCGCCGGTAGAGAGCAGTTGTTTGAGCGCCGCGCGCTCCACGCCCGAAATTCCGCCCGCGCCCGTGCCCGCGAAGACGATGCCTTGCACGTGCTCGGCGAACAACGACCGGAGCATGGCCGTGCTCGGCTCCACGTACGAGTACACGATCTCGACTTTTGGCAACTGCGTGCTCGCGCTCACGGCGAACTCGGATCGGCTCGTGTGGCGTTTGGTGGGCGCACGATAGAAGCTCACCTTGTCGGCATCGACGTATCCGAGAAACCCGAGCTCCGGCGTGCGGAATGCTTCGACACGATAGGTGTTCGTCTTGGTGACGTCGCGCGCCGCGTTGATCTCGTCGTTCATGACGATCAGGACGCCTTTGCCGCGCGCCTCGGGCGCCGAGGCGGTACGAATCGCGTTGAGCAGATTGAGCGGACCATCGGCGCTCATCGCCGTCGCCGGCCTCTGCGCGCCGACCAGAACGACAGGGCGGTCGTCCTTGACCGTCAAATTCAGGAAATACGCGGTCTCTTCGAGCGTGTTCGTGCCGTGCGTGATGACGACGCCGGCAGCCCCGGGATCGCTGGCAAAGATCGCGTTGATGCGTGCGGCGAGCGTCAACCAGTGCGCCAGCATGATGTTGGGGCTGCCGACGTTGACGATCTGCTCGACCTTGACGTTGGCGACCTGCTTGATTTCAGGCATGCTGCCGATCAGTTCTTCTCCGAGCAACGCGCCCGCCTTGTACTCGGTCAGGCTCGTCGGCGACGCCCCCTTGCCGGAGATGGTGCCGCCGGTTGCCAGCACCCAGACGGTCGGCAAATCCTTGCTGGTGGCGCCTTGTGGCAAAGCACGCGTGACCGCCGGCGGGGCGGACACGAGGAGAGCGACCGCGAGGACTCGCCGCGCGAAACGTAACGTCATAGCCATGTGGGACCTCATCGCGTCAGACAAGGGCATTCAACAACGGCGGAGGCCGGTTCTGAACAGACGCGACAATCTGTTGCAATTTTCCGGGTGCCCGTACGCATCACGCACGTGCTACGGTAGCCGGCACCTACCACAAGAGTCCGGGTGTCTGCTCGATCGGTCCAAATTGGTGGCCGACTCCGAGTTGTTTTGAACGATGTGGGGGAGGAGCTGCGATGTTGAACAAGGCGGCACGGTGCAGCGTGGCGATCGGAATCCTCCTGGTTATTGGCGGCGCCGGATCGGCTGCAGCGCAGACCGGTCAGATTTACGGCGAGATCACTGGCAAGGTGGCGGATGCACAGGGGGGCGTCCTGCCAGGTGTCACCGTCAGTCTGTTGGGTCCCGCAATCATGGGTGCACAGACAACGACGACGACCGAGGGCGGGATCTATCGATTCCACTTCATTCCATCGGGTACTTACACCCTGCGATTCGAGCTCCAGGGTTTCCGCGTGCTGGTGCGCGACGGCTTGATCGTCCAGGCTCGCACCACCGTGACGCAGGACGTCACGATGGAAGTGGCCTCGCTCGAAGAGTCGGTCACCGTGACGGGCGCCTCGCCCGTCGTGGATGTCGCCAACACGAAGATCGGCCAGCGGCTGGGTGACGAGTTGCTCCAGTCGGCGCCGACCACGCGCAGCTTGTTCGGCGCCGTCTCGCTGCTGCCTGGCGTGGTCATGGGACAGCAGGATATCGGCGGAACGGCTGCGTGGGGGGTGCCACGCGTGATCGCGCATGGTGCGACGGCGTACAAAGTCAATCTGATGGGGAACCACGCCGAGGGTCCGCAGCAGAACGGATCGTATTACTACGTTGACTTCAACATGATGGAAGAGGTCTCCGTCGAAACGGCCGCGATGGGCGCGGAGGTCGGTCCCGGCGGCGCCCAGGTGAACATCATTCCGAAGAGCGGCGGCAACGACTTCAAAGGCAGCTTCTACTTCTCGGGCACCGGCAAGGACCTGGCGGCCACGAATGTGGACGACCGGCTCAAGGCCCAAGGCGTCAGCGTGGGCACGCTTCCGAAACGGATGTGGGACACCAATGCGGACGGCGGCGGTCGAATCGTGCGTGACCGCGTCTGGTGGTACAACTCCTTCCGCGAGTATCTCTACTACGACAGCATCATCGGCTTCCCGCGGGACCATTTCGCCAGGCTGCGGAACTACACCTTCCGACCCAGCGTGCAGGTGACGAGCACCAACAAGCTGTCGATGCTCTACGCATACCGACTGAAGGAGGAGCCGCTCCGCGATGCCTCGTTCAACGTGCCGCCGGAGTCGACGCATTACCAGTACTCGCCCAGCTATTTCGAGAACCTCAACTGGATGTCGGTGTTCGGGCAGCGGACGTTCCTGGAAATCGCCTCCGGCATGTACACCGGGTTCATCAATCGCCGCAATCCTCCCGAGTGGGAGGCGCTGCCGTTCCCGGTGTCGCCGAGCACCGATATCGT
>DASPWV010000069.1:0-1506 GCA_035637635.1 Vicinamibacterales bacterium
CCTTCCCACGCGTTGTGATTGAAGCGCTCGCCAGCGGGTGTCCTGTGATCACGACGGAACGCTGCGGTGCAGCGGAGATCATGACCACTCGTGAAGGGATCGTGATTCGCAACCCACACGACGCGGGTGCGCTCGCGGATGCAATCAGGACAGTGATCGATCGAACGAAGCGGGGCGGTATGCGAGCGGCTGCTGCTGCGCTCGGTCGGCAATTTGACGACGCCGGACATTTTCGTGCGACCGCGGATTGGCTGTTCCGCCAAGCCTGATCAGGGATCAGGGATCAGGGATCAGGGATCAGGGATCAGGGATCAGGTGGTGCTCGGGAATCGGACTGACGCAGTGACGCGGGACGTCGGTTGGCGGACGGCCGGTGGTCTTGCACTCCTCATCGTTGCGGTCCTGCTCGTGCTCGCGCAGACGACCACGCTGTGGGATCGCGACGAGCCGCGGTTTGCTCAAGCCGCCGTCGAGATGCTGGCGTCGCGCGATTACCTCGTGCCGACGTTCAATGGTGAGCTCCGCGCGCAAAAGCCGCCGTTGGTGTACTGGCTGATGACCCGATCGATCGCGGTACTTGGTCCGACGGAGCTCGCCTGCCGCCTGTGGTCGCCCATCGGAATCGCAATCGCGGCGTTGGCAACCTTCGCAATCGGCCGTCGCTTCTGGTCGGCGCGTGTGGGCCTCGTCGCGATGGCCGTGCTCGCGCTGACTCCGCTCACCGTCATGGAGGGCGTGGCGGCCACAACCGATGCGATTCTGCTTGCTTCGTTCACCGGCAGCCTTGCCATCGTCTCCGCGATGCTTTCCCGCAGTGCGCGCTGGTGGGACGCGGCGGCACTCGGAGCAACGATGGGTGCGGGCCTTTTGACGAAGGGACCCGTCGCGCTGCTGCTGCCGACCCTGATTGCGGCGCTGGCTTGCTGGGGCGCGCGCCGACACGTGTCATCGAAGTGGCGCTTCGCCATTTGTCTCGTCGCTGCCGGTGTGATTGCCGTGTCGATCTACGCGGTCTGGTTGGTGCCGGCAGCACTTGCGACATCGGGACAGATGGTTGCGCAGGGTTTGATCCGGGAGAATCTCTGGCGGGCACTCGAGCCGATGGAGAGCCACGGCACGCCGATGGCCGTGGCGCCGTTCTACTACCCCGCCGTCATCGCAATCGGCTTCGCACCGTGGGTCTGCCACTTTCCGGTCGTGTTTCGAAGATTCTTTGTCGACACGGCCGGTGACCCGCGACTGCGTGCGCTCCTCATCGCATGGATTACCGTGCCGCTCGTCGCCTTTTCGCTCGCCGCCACCAAGCTTCCGCACTACATCCTGCCGATTTGGCCTGCCCTCGCATTGCTCGTCGCAGCTGCGCTCACGGATATGGGCCGGCAAACGGCACTCCTCACAGGCCCTCTGAGACGCATGATTTATGTGAGTGTCGGTCTGGTGATCGTGATCGCCGGTCTCGCATCCACGATCGAACGCGTGAAGCTCGTGCCTTCAGTCGCCTCGGCC
>DASPWV010000070.1:0-9895 GCA_035637635.1 Vicinamibacterales bacterium
CAATCGCTCCGCCTCGCAGCACCGCCGGCAGCAAGTCGGCCGCGCGCACGGTGCCAAGCACGTTATCGAGGTCGCCCTGCCCCACCACAAACTGCGTGTGGTTGTGCGACACGAGAAAGTCGCGCAACTGATCGGGCGTGATGCCGATATCCACCCACTCGATATCGACACGCGGCGTCATGATGGCCGCTACACGCTGATCGCCAAGCTGGAACACGCGCTGCACGATTGATTCTTCGGCAGGCTCGAGCACGCCGGTCTCAGCGCCCTCACTGATGACGGCGCGGATCTCGTCTTCGGTCAACCCGCCCTGGGCCGTGCCCTTCAGTCCAAAGAGCCGCAGCACCAGCGTCGTGGCCCCGGTCAGCGCTTTGACGACGGGTCCGCCGATCCGCGAGAGCAGCTGCATCGGCCGCGCGACCCACGACGCAATCGACTCGGGGTAGTGAAGTGCGACGTTCTTCGGAACGAGCTCGCCGAAAATCAGCGACAGCACGGTAATGGCGGCGACGACAAGACCAAGCGCGAGCGCGTCGGCATACGCTTTCAGGGGCTCCACGGTTCGGATGAGCTCGGCGAGCGGGGCGGAGAGACGCGCGCCGCCATAGGCGCCGGCGAGAACACCGACGAGCGTGATGCCGAATTGGACGGTGGAAAGAAACTGCGCGGGGGCGTTCGCCAGTTCGAGCGCCGCCTTTGCCCGGTGATTGCCCTCTTCCGCGCGTTGCTGCAACCGGATTTTCCGCGCGGCAACGACAGCGATTTCCGACATCGCGAAGACGCCGTTGGCCAGGACGAGCAGGAGGATGATGACGATCTCGAGGCTCACGCCCGTCACGCCCTCGAATTGTAAGCCGTCCGGAAGCGGAATCCCGCCGCTCGTCAAACCAATCCCGCCAGGTGATGGTTCGCGGTCGAACCGCGGAGCTCGACTGCCGTATAAACAGGAAGTCAATGCTCAACTTCGAGAACGTTCGAAAACAGTACGGCGCGGTCGTGGCGGTCGACGGACTGACGCTCACGGTAAACTGCGGCGAGGTCCTCGGCCTGCTGGGACCGAACGGTGCCGGCAAAAGCACGAGCGTGAACCTGGCGGTAGGACTACTTGCACCTGACGGTGGACGCGTGGCAGTCAACGGCCGGAATCCGCGCGATCCCGATGCGCGACAGCGCCTGGGCGTCGCGCCGCAGGCGCTCGCGCTGTATGACATGCTCAGCGGGCGCGAAAACCTGCGCTTCTTCGGTCAGATGTACGGGCTCACCGGCGCCAAGCTGGCTGAGCGCGTGAGGTGGGCGCTCGATTTCGTCGGGCTCGCCGAGCGCGCAGACGATCGGGTGGGCGCCTATTCAGGCGGCATGAAGCGACGCCTCAATCTCGCCGCCGCGCTCGTTCACGATCCCGAACTGATTCTGCTCGACGAGCCCACGGTGGGCGTCGACCCGCACTCGCGCAATCAGATCTTCGAGAACATCCTCGAGCTGAAGCGCCTCGGGCGGACGCTCATCTACACGACTCATTACATGGAAGAAGCGGAGCGGCTCTGCGACCGCGTGGCAATCATCGATCACGGCAAGCTTCTGGCCCTTGGATCGGTCGACGCGCTTCTCGCGACGCACGGCGCACGGCCCACGCTGATTGTGCAGACCTCCAGCGGCGAGGAGCGCATCGAGACGACCGATCCGCTTGCCGCGCTGAATCGACTGGCCGCGTCCTGCACGGTTCAATCATTTCATCTGGAGCGGGCGACGCTCGAACAGGTGTTCTTGCACCTGACCGGTCGCAGCCTGAGGGACTGATGTCGTTACTTACCTATTGGCGGTCGGGGCGGTCAGGTGGGCCAGGTAGGGCGGGTGTGTCGTGTGGACCGGCGAACCGACCCGACCAACCCGACCAACCCGACCAACCCGACCAATTCCACCTTCAAGAGTCGCCCATATGCACAGCATGATTGCGCTCGCGCTGAAGGATCTGCTGATCCTCGTTCGGGTCAGATCGGGTTTGTTCTTCACGTTCGTCTGGCCCGTGATTGTGGCTGTGCTCTTCGGTTTTGTGTTTGCCGGGCAGCAGGGTGAATCGCGGAACCGGCTGCGCATCGTCGTCACTGACGACGACAACACTGAAGGCTCGCAGCTGTTCATATCGCGGCTGGAACAATCCGGCGATTTTGCAATCGAGCGAACCGACAGGGCGCAAGCCGAAAGCCTGGTGCGGCGCGGTCAGCGCTCGGCGTTTGTCGTCGTCAAGCCCGGATTCGGGGAGGGGTCGCGGCGGATGTTCTACGGCGCGCCGCGTCAGATCGAGATCGGGAGCGATCCGGCACGTGCCGCGGAGAGCGGCATGATCGAGGGACTCCTCACCAAGTACGCCATGGAAGACATGCAGCGGCTGTTCTCGCAACCCGACGCGTCCCGCAAGATGATCGGGGACGCGTTGAGCGACATCAACAAGACGCCGGACGATGCCAGCAGGCTCGCGCCTCTGGCGCACTTCCTGGGAGAGCTTCAAACGTTCATTGGCACGCCGATTCCACAGACACCAGGCGGACAAAGCGCCCGCGATTGGCAGCCGCTGCAGATCGTGAAAACCTCCGTCGCGCGGGACGAGCGGCCGGGCCCGGCGAACGCGTTTCAGGTCACCTTTCCGCAAGGCATCGTATGGGGAATCATCGGCTGCGTGATGTCATTCGCGATTAGCCTCGTCACCGAGCGCGTTCGAGGCACGTTCGTGCGATTGCAAACCGCGCCGCTCACACGGGCGCAAGTGCTCGGCGGCAAGGCGCTCGCCTGCTTTCTTTGCATCACACTGCTTCAGATCGTGCTCTTCTCGATGGCTGTATTCGTCTTCGATGTGCGGCCGAACTCGCTGCCTCTCCTCGTGCTGGCGTGCGTGTGCGCGTCCACGGGTTTTGTCGGATTCATGATGATGATCGCGAGCCTCGGCAAAACCGAGCAGGCGGTGGCAGGCGCCGGCTGGGCGATGCTCATGCCGATGGCGATGTTCGGCGGCGCGATGGTGCCGCAGTTCGTGATGCCGCACTGGATGTTGACCATCGGGAACATCAGCCCAATCAAGTGGGCCATTCTCGGCATCGAGGGCGCCGTCTGGCGTCGCTTCTCGCTTACCGAGATGGCAATTCCCTGCCTCGTCTTGCTCGGGTTCGGCGCCGTCTGTTTCGCGGTCGGAGTGAGAGGGTTGCGCGACGATTAAGCGCAATTCTCAAAGCGCGAAACGCTTTGGTTCTCCAATGCTGTACGCTCCTGGAATGGCTCTCATGTCCACCAATCCAGCCACCGGAGAACAACTCGCGACGTATCCTGAAATGTCCGACGACGAAGTCGGTAGCGCGCTTGCATCGGCGGCAACTGCCTTTCGCGACTGGCGGCGGCGATCCTTTCGCGAGCGCGGCGAGGTCATGCGCGGCGTAGCCAGTGGGTTGCGCTCGCGAAAGCAGGAGCTCGCGCGGCTGATGGCCCTCGAAATGGGCAAGCCGCTCGATCAGGGCGAAAGCGAGATCGAAAAGTGCGCCGCCACCGTTGAGTATTTCGCGACTCACGCGGAAGCGTTTCTTGCCAACGAGGAGATCGGAACCGACGCGCGTCGCAGCTTCGTCAGCTATCAGCCAATCGGCGTCGTCCTCGGTGTCATGCCCTGGAATTTTCCGTTCTGGCAGGCGCTGCGGTATGCCGCCCCGACGGTCATGGCGGGCAACACCACCGTCCTGAAGCACTCGTCGAACGTAACTGGCTGCGCGCTCACGATCGAGGAGCTCTTCCTCGCGGCTGGCGCGCCGGCGGGCGTGTTCGTCACGCTTCGTGCCGGGTCCTCACGCGTCGCCAGCATCATCGACGATAGCCGGGTAGCGGCGGTCACGCTCACCGGCAGCACCCCGGCGGGTCGCGCGATTGCCACGCGGGCGGGACAGGCGCTGAAGAAAACGGTGCTCGAGCTTGGCGGCAGCGATCCATACGTGATCCTGGACGATGCCGACATCGAGGCGGCGGTGAAGACGTGCGTTGCCTCTCGATTGATCAATTCGGGACAGAGCTGCGTCGCGGCGAAGCGCTTCATTTGCACATCGGCACGACGCGCTCGCGTCGAAGAGCTCTTCGTCGCCGGCATGACGGAAAAGCGCATGGGCAACCCACTCGAGCGCGTGGATGTGGGACCACAGGCGCGAGCCGATCTCAGAGACGCGTTGCATCGACAAGTCGAGACGAGCGTCGCCGCGGGCGCGCGTGTTCTGGCGGGGGGCCGTGTTCCTGACTCGCCGGGCGCGTTCTATCCGCCGACGGTACTCACCAACGTGCGCGAAGGCATGCCCGCGTATGAGGAGGAGCTGTTCGGTCCTGTCGCCTCGATCATTGCTGCTGACGATGAGAAAGACGCCATTCGGATTGCGAACGACACGGCGTTTGGTCTTGGCGCGGCGGTCTTCACGCGCGATACGGAGCGCGGCGCGCGAATTGCCGCCGAAGATCTCGAAGCGGGCAATTGTTTCGTCAACGCGTTCGTCCGTTCCGATCCACGACTGCCATTTGGCGGGGTGAAGCAGTCCGGCTACGGCCGTGAGCTGGGGATGTGGGGCATTCGCGAATTCGTGAACGTGAAGACCGTCTACGTCGGGTAGACGGCCATGCGGGGCGTCGCAACTCACCGCCCTCGAGATGATCGGCCGGCGTTCGCTTCCGTCACCGTAATGCACGGTCAATTCTGAGTGCCCTTGCGTGCGCCGGGCGTGGCATCCGCATCGAGATCGCCAAGAATGTACTGAATCGCCGCCAACAAATGCTCGGTCCAGCGTTTGTCGGTATAGAAGATGTCGGTGTGGCCAAGCGGCGTGAAATACGTACGGCCTTTGCCGTATGTCTTGATCCACGCCAGCGCGTAATCCTGGTCCGGCCGCGTGCACTGCGCGCAGAACCGATTCGCCGTCGCGCGGTCGGATTTCTCGACGTCGATGCTCAGCAGAACGTGCTGCTTCTCTCGAGAATATGGAGAATACGTCGGGAATATATAGAACTCGTCGGTGTGCTCGAAGCTTGCCGAACCAAAGCTTCTCGTCAGCGGGCTTGCCGCGTCATCGACCTTGATCGTCTGTTTCTCGAGATGATGCACACCCGCCCAGCCGCCCATCATGTCCGCAAACTCGGGCCACTGATTATTCGCGAACGTGACCGCGTGATGGCCGCCGATGCCGCCGCCCTCGCGCACAAAGCGCAGGATTCCCTCGCGGACCTCAGGATCGTTGTAGACCATTCCACACACGTTATTCAGGTAGACCGCGTCGAATTCCTTGATCTTCGGGTACTTCAGGAGATTCAAGTCATTGCTGAAGGTCGCCTCGAAGGCGCCCGTATTCTTCGCCATCAACTCGAGGAGGTAGTTGCCGTGCGGAATCGTGCTGTGACCCGAGTACATCTGGATGTCGGTCACGAGCAGCTTCCGCAGTTTTTTAGGTTTTACCACTGCCTGACGCGGCGCCGCCGCCTCGATCTGCCGGCGCTCTTCCGCCTTCAGTCGATCGGGGCCGCGGATCTTCCCCGCCGGTGAGTCGAGCATCATGCGCACGCGTTCCGCCATGGCCGGCCACATCACACGTTCGAACGCGGCGACGTCTTTGGTGTAGTCCGCTTCGCTGGTGCCGGTCGGCTCGATCGAAATCGAGAGCGGCTTGATGCCGGCGCGGTATACGGCGAGAAAGAATTCGCCCACGCCGCCGATGCCTTCACCGAGCGCCACGGCGCGGCCGCCGGACCCGAGCGCACTGCGATCGGCCGCTCGCACCATCAGGAGTCTGTCCTTCACGAGCGCGAGACCATCCACCGGCTTCACGCCCGCCTGCAGCCATGCGCCGAGGTCGGCCGCCACGCCTAGCCGTTTGCCGCGGCCTTCGAGCGATTTCATCACGCTCTTTGGATCGCCCGCGGTCTCGACGACGACGTTGATGCCGAATTCTTCCGCCAGCCGATCGAGCTCCGCCAACGTTTCCGCCGAGGCGCTCGCCGCGATGATGAGCGGCGCGTTGATGGCCTTTGACAGCTCGAACACCTTTCGCGCCGACGCCGCATCCGCTCGGAGATCGTTGACGCGATACGCGAGAATCTGCTCGTTGAGCTCGCGAAGGCGATACACGATCGCGTTCCGCTCGCCTGACTGCAGCCGATAGTCGAGCGGCTTCGGCACCTCCTTGCTCACCTGCTGCGCACTGGACGCGACCACGCTTGTGACGGAAATGGGATAGGCATCCGCTCGAGCGAGCGTCTCCGAGAGCGTCAACCCCTTGATCGCCGTCGATGGCATGCCGACACGCCAACCGAACCAGATGTTGTTGTCGGAAGCGCCGACGCGGATCATGCCAAGGCTCGATCCGGTTGGACGATCCGAAATGGATGGGACCGGCGGGATCGACGGCGAGACCAAAGCCGCGCCACTGCCTGCCTGTGACGTCGCCCGCTCCACAGACCGGCCGCTACCCGGCTGGGGCGGATTCGGGGTCGCGTTCGCGTCGAGATCGCCGAGCAGAAACTGCACGCCCGCGAGGAAGTGGCCGACGATCTCAGGCGCCGTGAACGTCTCCGGCATGTGGCCGAGCGACGAATAAAACACGCGACCCTGGCCGTAGCTGCGAATCCACGTCACCGGATAAACGTTGTCGGGACGTTTGTAGCCGGTCCACGGCCGCGGCTCGATCTTCGGATCGTCGAGCGCCACCGTCATCAGCACGCGCACCTTGTCCCAACGCAGGCGCCCGCGGCCCTCGGTTTCAAACCGGTAGTACTCTTCGCGAAACGGCAGGTCCTTGCCGGCAAACGGTTTCATGATCGGGCTCGCGGCGTCGTACACCTTCATCACGCCCTGCTCGATCCGATGCGGCGCACTCTGTGCGCCGATCATCTCCGCGAATTCATCCCAATTGCGCGATGCCCACGGTGTTCCGTGCACGCCGCCCAATCCACCGCCTTCGTGTACGAAACGTGCGAGGCTGTCACGCACTTCGAGATCGGCGGCGAATTCACCGACGATGCTGTTCAGGAAAACGCCGTCGTACTCCTTGATCTTCGGATACTTCAAATTGTTCAAGTCGTTGTTCAACTCGGTCGTCCACGCGCCCGTGATTCTGCCCATCTCTTCGAGCATCACGTTCGCGTGCGGAATCGTGTCGTGCGACATGCCCTGCAGGCTCTCGATAACGAGCAGCTTCCGGGCTTTTTTCGGCGTCGCGTACGGTTTGGGCGGAATGGCCGCGCGAATCTTCTGACGCATCTCGTCAGAGCGTCGCGCAATCTCACTGTCGGTCAGCGTTTCGCCGCGGGCCGGGTGAACGAGATCGCGTCTGATCGGCCTCGTCCGTGAGAACTGCGTGAAGAACGCGCCGTAAGCAGGCTGCACTGCGGTTTCGAACGCGTCAACGGCACCGAAGATATCGCCTGGCGTTTTGACGTCGCCGGTTGTGTTCAGCGTGAGGATCAGCGGCTTCACATTCAAGCGGCTCAACTCGCGGAAGAAATCCGCATTCATCGCCGCACCGCCAACGTTTACATAGAGAAGCCTCGACGCGATTGCCATTAGTGCAGGCCGAAGAGATGCGTCCGGCTGCCTCAGCTCGAGTCCGACGCCGATCCGCTTGCTGCGGCTTCCAAGCTCGTGTGCCAAACGCGTTGCCGTTGCGGGATCGCCGGCGAGCGCGACGTTCACGCCGAATTCGTCTGCGAGCGCATCAACATCGGCCGGCGCGACGCCGCTCGATGCAGCCACTACAATGGCATCGGCGCCCATTCGCTTTGCAAACTCGAACACCTTTCGGCGCATGCTCGCATCAGCACCGAGCGACCGTGCGCGATACGCGATCATCCGGATAGTTCCCATTCGCGCGCGAATCGCCGTGATCTCATCGGGGGTGAGGTTCTGATCGAGCGTCTTCCGGATCTGAGCGCTGACCTGCTGATCGCTCGATCCCTCCACGAAATCGACAATCGCCGCATCTGCTCTCACGATGGCGTCGAGAAAAGTCGCGACGCCCACTCCGGTCGCCGGAACGGCGAAGTTCCAGTCGGTCAGACGATCGTCGCCAACGAGTGTGCGTGTCCGCCAGGTGACGCGCTCGAGCGCGTCGGGCGCTCGCACGAACGCGGGCTTGTCGGCGGCCGCTTGCGCGTGCGTCCGCAGATGAATGGAGCCCAGCGTGGCGGCAATCAGAACGGCAGAAGCTACGGCGCGCATGGTCATCCCTGTCCTTTCATCTGCGTGGCAACGCAAAGACGTGATATCCCTGGGCTTCCATCTTTCCGGGCTTTCGGTGAAAGGCGTTTCGCCACACAGGATCGGCTCCCGTTCCCCACGAGGCACCGGCCGCAAACGCCACGTATTCACGGCCGTTCACTTCATACACCGCAGGAAGACCTTCGGGGTTGGCCTCCAGCTCGCGTTCCCACAACACGCGTCCCGTGTCCTTGTCGTACGCGCGCAACATGCGATCTTGCGCGTTCGGAAGAAACACCAGCCCGCCGGCGGTCACGACGGGACCGTTCCTTGGGCGCACAGTGCCGGTGTTGCGGATCCCTTTCTCGGCCAGACCCGGCGCGTTGCCATCGGGCACCCGCCATTTGATCGTTCCGTCGTTGAGATCGTAAGCCACCAGTTGGGTCCACGGCGGACCAACGGCAGGCAGACCGTTGCTGGTGTACCAACCTGCTGAGAAAGATCCCGCGTAGCGTGTTGCCGGCCCTTGATAGCGATTCGGATTTGGCGGCAGACGAACCGCTCCATCATCCCCGTTCTGCTGATCGCTGAGAGGCAGCGACCGTAGAAACGCTTCGAGCGCATTCAGGTGTTCAGGCGGCAGCATGCTTTCAGAGAACGGCGGCATCTGCTCGCGCCCACGTCTGACGAGGGCCCTGAAGTTCTCGGAACCAATCGTCGCAGGCGATTTCATCGCGATCTGCCCTGGACCGTGGCACGTTGCGCAGTGCTCGGTGTATGTCGCGAAGCCTTGCGGTTCGAGCGGTCCTCCCTGAATCGCCGGTGCCGGTTTCGGCGTGTCCAGCGCCATGCGCCGATAACTCGGCATTTCGAGACTGCGGATGTAGAGCATTCCCGTTGCCGGATCGCCTGCCGTGCTCCCCCAGTTGGCGCCGCCCCACGCGCCGGGAAATTGAATGTGGTACCGCAGATGACTGGACGGCGTGAACACGCCGTCGTTGGCCGCGTCGCGCACCGCCTTGCGCAACTGTTCCTGTTCCGCCGAGCTGACGAACGGATTCACATCTTCGGGTTTGAATACCTGCCGCGCGAACGCAGGGGGCTTCGATGGAACCGGCTGCGTTGGGGAGGAAATCTCGCCGGGCACTTCGCTTTTCGTGACGGGTTTCTCTTCGATCGGCCAGAGCGGTGTTCCGGTCAGCCGCTCGAATACGTACAGAAAACCGGTTTTTCCTGCTTGCGCGACGACATCCACCATCCGGCCGTCGTGACGCACTGTGAGCAGCTTCGGTGAGGCTGCGAGATCGTAGTCCCACAAATCGTGATGCACGACCTGGAAGTGCCACAACCGTTTTCCCGTGCGCGCATCGAGCGCGATGAGACAGTTGCCAAACAGATTGTCGCCGGCGCGATCGGCGCCGTAGAGATCGTGTGTTGGCGATCCGGTCGGCACGAACACGATTCCATTCTTCCGATCGAGCGTCAGATCGCCCCAGGTGTTGGCGCCGCCCGCATAGCGCCACGCCTCGGGCGGCCACGTGTCGTATCCGAACTCACCCGGACGCGGAATGGTGTGGAACGTCCACACCAGGTTTCCGGTGAGGATGTCGTAGGCGCGGATGTCACCGGGAGGCGATCCGTATCCTTCCCCGACATTCGATCCCACGATGATCAAGTTCTCGAACACACGTCCAG
>DASPWV010000071.1:0-5199 GCA_035637635.1 Vicinamibacterales bacterium
CGCGATGTGGTGGAGTTTCTGACCTGGTTGCGCGCGCACAATGCCTCGAAGACCGCTGCATCGCACACCGGATTCTACGGCCTCGACCTCTATAGCCTGCATACCTCCATCGAGGCGGTCCTGGCGTACCTGCGGAAGGTCGATCCGGCCGCAGCGGAGCGCGCACGGTATCGCTACGGGTGCTTCGAGGACTTTGGAGAAGATACACAGGCGTACGGCTACGCCGCATCGGCCGGCTTATCCGCGTCTTGCGAAGACGACGTGATCGCGCAGCTGCTCGAGCTCAGACGCCGAGCAGCAGCGTACGCGAGCCGCGATGGCCGGATCGCCGCCGACGAGTACTTCTTTGCGGAACAAAACGCCCGGCTCGTGCGCAACGCCGAAGAGTATTACCGTGCCATGTTTGGTGGCCGAGTGTTGTCCTGGAATCTTCGCGACACCCACATGATGGAAACGCTGGACGCCTTGCTGCGGCACGTGAAACAGACGTCGGGCGACGCGCGGGCTGTGATCTGGGCGCACAACTCCCATCTCGGAGACGCCCGGGCGACAGACATGGGCGACAGCGGGCAACTGAATCTGGGTCAGCTTGTTCGCCAAGCGTACGGTGACCAGGCACGGTCGATCGGTTTTACGACCCATACAGGGACAGTGACGGCGGCCTCGAATTGGGATGAGCCGGCACAACGGAAGCGTGTCCGTCCGTCGCTGCCGGACAGCTATGAGCGATTGTTTCACGATGTCGACGTCCCACGCTTCCTGCTGCTCCTCGATAACACCGACGTACGGCCGCTGCTGTCGACGCCTCGACTCGAGCGGGCGATTGGCGTGATTTACCGTCCAGACACCGAGCGGATCAGCCACTACTTTCGCGCGCACCTTCCAGAGCAGTTCGATGCGGTGCTGCACATCGATGAGACGCATGCGCTGGAACCGCTCGAAACCTGGTCGATCGATGAGGCCGATCTTCCAGAGACCTACCCAACCGCACTCTAGGAGGACCACATGCGCGGCGTCGCTGCCGGAGAATCGATCGTCATTCCGGTGATCGAACGCCAGATCGCCGCTGATTTGCGGGTACCCGAGCAGGCGATCGGCCTTGTCATCTTCGCGCACGGCAGTGGCAGCAGTCGATTCAGCAGCCGCAATCGTGCCGTGGCCGAATTTCTCGAAGCACGCCGTTGCGGTACGCTTCTGCTCGATCTGCTCACCCGCGAAGAGGAAGCGATCGACGTGCCGACACGCGAGTACCGGTTCGACATCGACCGTCTTGGCCGGCGCGTCGTTCTGGCCACGGACTGGGCACAACAGCGACCGGACCTGAAACGATTGCCGATTGGTTCCTTCGGTGCGAGTACCGGCGCTGCCGCGGCGCTCATTGGTGCCGCGGAACGTCCAGCCGTGACCCGCGCCGTCGTCTCACGCGGCGGTCGACCTGACCTTGCCGGGCGAGCGCTGCCAAGGGTGAAGGCACCGACACTGCTGATTGTGGGCAGCGATGACGAACCGGTGATCGAGATGAATCGCGAAGCCATGCGACTGATGTCGGCGCCCGTCGAACTCGAGATCATTCCGGGCGCCACACACCTGTTCGAAGAGCCCGGAACGCTTGAACAGGTGATGGAGCTGGCGGCAGCCTGGTTTCACCGCCATTTCGCAGGTGCGTAATGCCGGCCATTGATATTCCGCGCGAACGTTGGCCCGAATTCCTGGACACGTTCAGTCGTCAGCAGGTTGACGACGATTGAACCCTCGGTACGCGGTGTCGAGGCCCGGCCGCTTCGTGCCGTGGAACCCGTCCGAGAGGGTGGAGTTCTCTCCGCTATCGAAATCGTGTTCGCCGGCGACGCAAGCGGCGACACCGTCCGTGTCGAGCATCCCATCGCACTTCGACTGCGTCAGACTCCCGAGGGCGCCGACCAAGCGATTGAGATCACTGACGATGAAGGCTTCTGTACACGCGTTGGTTTTCGGACGACGACGGCGCCCTCAGACATGTTGGACGGGATTGCGCCGGGTGAATTGATCGACTCCGATACACCCGGGAGGAAGGGCTGACGACGCCAAGAATTGATCTGACGTGATACCTCAGATCCGGCGTGCCGAACCTGGTCCGGCCACCGCCTCGTTCCCAAGATCGCATGGAGGCGCTTCATCGACCTCGTCCGTACCGGAAGATCGAGAACCTTCAGGATCTCGCAGTCGACCGATGTTCTCGCGCGCGGCCCGCAGTCACGAAGGCGGCCATCGAGGGCTTCCGCGCGCCGCGCCGCGTCGAGTACAGAATCCACGCGAGCGCCGCGCCGCCAATGCCGAACATGATGATCTCGTACGCTCGCGGCGTCTTGCCGATGTAGGTGAGGATGAAGGCCGAAGGCGTGAGTCCAAGCGCCGTTGCGAGAACGTACCTCCGCCAGGTCAGGTCGGCGAACAAACCGAGCACGTAGCTGATGACATCCATCGGCATGACGAGCCGCAGCATCACGACGCTCCAGAACGGATGCCGCGGTACATAAGGGCGCAGCCGCTTCACTCGTTCCATCGACGTTAACTTCTTCACGATTGGCGTGCCCCATCGACGCGCAATATAGAACGCGACGAGGGAGCCGGTTGTCCAGCCGGCCGTGGTGACGATCGCTGCCCCGATGCGCCCCCAGGCGTGAGCAGCGATCGGAATGAGTGGCAGCGTGGCACCTGGTGCGATGACCGCGTCGAGGACGTTCAGACTGATATAGACGACCACGCCTTTGATCGGGTGATCGTCGATGAACTGTTTCAGAGATTCCGCATGGCTTCGCGCGAACCAGGCCGCGGACACGAGAACGATCGCGACGGCGGCCAGCGACACGAATTCGCTTCGACGGGACCGAGAAGCCATTGAGCCCGCTCAGGAGTATGCAAGCACGGGCCCAGCGCAGCTCATCTTCCCGCGAACTGCCGGCCCTGTACCTGCGGATGAGACGGCGCGAAAACCAGAGTCCCGATGTCGGACGCACTGGTTCGCCTAATGGCGGCGCTCGGGCTATCGCGATTTGCGGTGGTCGGCCACTCGTTCCAACGGTCCGCCTACCTCAGCCGGATGGGTACCCATGTCACATTCCGAAGCCCTATCCCGTCCCACCATTGGAGACAGAGGTAGCCATGAAACGACACTTCGCTATTGTTCTCGCCGCCGTGGCTGCAGCCGCCCTATTCGGGGGGCTTGTGTAAGGCGTGCTGGTGGTCGCGCACGTTTCCGAGCCGGCCGCCACAACGGTGTACGGCCTGACTCTCCGGCGAGTCTGGGCCACCGCGGCCGCTGCGGTGGCACTGGTCGGCGTGGTCATCGGTGGGCTTGCGTTGGCCCGCTCCGCCAGGCCTTTCGGCACCACATCCGGGCGCCTCGGAGCGATCGTGGCTCTTGCGGCGGGACTCATCGCCGTGATCAATGGCGGGCTGAGTCTGGCTATGGCCAACGGTGGCCCCGGCACCGGCAACGGAGTGGTCGGTGGCGCAGCGGCGTTCGTGTTGGGGCTGATCGCTCTGGCCCTCGGCGGGCTGGCGCAGGCCCGCTTGCGCCGCACCACCTTGAGCGTGGGCAAATGACGTGAGCTCCACGAGCGCGACGTCGAATCCGGCCGAAAGCTTCGAACCGTACCGTCGGCGCCTCCTCGGTCTCGCCTACCGCATGCTTGGGTCGATGGCCGACGCCGAGGACGCGGTGCAGGAGACGTACGTGCGCTGGCATGGGGCCGACCGCGACAAGGTGTCGGATCCGAGAGCGTTTCTCATGACCACGACCACGCGCATTTGTCTCGACATGCTGACCTCGGCGCGCGCCCGGCGTGAAGAGTACGTCGGTCCATGGCTGCCGGAGCCAGTGGTTGACACCGCCGCGCTCGCGCCCGACCGCCGCACGGAGCTGGCCGAGGATCTGTCCATTGCGCTGCTCTTGACGCTCGACCGGTTGTCGCCGCTCGAGCGGGCGGCCTTCCTGCTGCACGACGTGTTCGATTTCTCGTTCAGCGAAGTGGCCCCGGCACTGGAGCGGAGCGAGGCCGCGTGCCGGCAGCTTGCCGCCCGCGCCCGCGCGCACGTGCGGGCTGTCCGTCCGCGCGGCGCGACCGTGCCGCCGGCGCGTTCGGGCGAGATCGATGCGAAACATGCGCAGCTCCTGTCCGCCTTCATGGCGGCAACTCAAGCGGGTGATCTCGATGCCCTGACGAAACTCCTTGCGAGCGACGCGCGCGTCGTGACGGACGGCGGCGGCAAGGTGCGGGCCGCGCAGGAGGTGATCGACGGCGCCGACCGCGTGGCGCGGTTCCTGGTTGACGCCACGCGCAAACGGCCAGATGCGTGGTGGCGCGCGGACTTCACGGTGCGCGTTGCGACCGTCAACGGCCTGCCCGGTGTCATCGTGGACGCACCTGAGGGGCCCGTACAGACTGCGGCGTTCGAGATTGACGGCGACGTTATTCGGGCGCTGTACGTCGTGCGCAATCCCGACAAGTTGCGGCATTTGGCGGCGGCGCCGCGAGGCGCCTTGTGACCTGCTTCCCCGTACGGTCTCGCTCCGCTGTGACGTATGTGATTTCTCATAGGGGCGGCATAACGGCAGAGGGACACGTGACGATCAGGCAGAGAGGATCACATGGTTCAGGTGACGGGATCTCACAACGCAGATCAACAGGCCTTCGTCAAGAAGGTTCACGGCATTCGATATCAAGTGAAAGATGTTGCGCGCTCGGTCGCGTTCTATACGCACCATCTTGGATTCACACTTGAGCACCAGCAACTCCCCGCCATTGCAAGCGTCGCCCTCGGCGACGCGCGCATTCTGCTCAGCGGTCCCGGCGCATCGGGCTCGCGGCCGATGCCGAACGGACAGCAGCAGGAGCCGGGCGGATGGAATCGGATTGTGCTGAGGGTCGCGGATCTGCCAGGCTTCATTGCTGACTTGAAGAACACGGGACTTCATTTTCGCAACGAGATGGAGAGCGGTCCCGCTGGTCGTCAGATCCAAATCGAGGATCCTGACGGGAATCCGATCGAACTGTTCGAACCGTCTCCCTGATCCCGCAAACAGAGCATTTCTATGCAGGTCATGCTGCACTCGTCGTCCATTGCGTCGTGCCTGTGTTCAACGGTTCAAAAAACCGGCGCCTGTCGACGGCCCGTTCGCACGTCAGATCTGCGCGCCGTTGTCATGCTCGACGCACC
>DASPWV010000072.1:0-4669 GCA_035637635.1 Vicinamibacterales bacterium
AACCACGGCGACGTCAACGGCCTGGATTTCTGGAACAACTCGGACGCGATTGAGCCGGAGCGCGTTCCCAAGATGGGCACAATCGTTCACCGGCGCGTTGTGCAGGCGAAGAGCGGCGCTGAACAGGGCGAGCTCCGCGTCGAAAGCGACTGGCTCGATGCGAGCGGTCACGCAATTGTCCATGAGACCACGCAATTCATCTTTCGCGGAATCCGGGACATGCGGAGCATCGATCGCATCACACAGTTGACGGCCGGCGACAGCCGCGTCGTATTCCGGGACAACAAGGAGGGCGTCATCGGGCTCCGTGTCGCGCGCGCGCTCGAACAACCGTCGACCACTCCTGAAGTCTTTACGGATGCGTCGGGCAAACCAACGACGGTGCCCGTTCTCGACAACACGGGCGTGACTGGCAAGTACAAGAGCAGCGAAGGATTGGAGGGCGATGCCGTCTGGGGCACGCGCGGAAGATGGGTGTCACTGCAGGGAACGGTCGATGCCGAGCCGGTGACGCTCGTGATGTTCGACCATCCCCAGAATCCGAATTACCCGACCTACTGGCATGCGCGCGGGTACGGTCTCTTCGCGGCAAATCCGCTCGGTCGTAAAGTGTTCGACGAAAAGCAGTCAGAACTGGAGCTGACGCTCGAACCGAACGCATCGACGACCTTCCGTCATCGGCTCTTGATTGTGAGTGGCACGGCCTCGCGCGATGTAATCGAGCGCGAATACACGGCGTTCACATCAAAGACGACGTCGCGCTGAACCAACATCCGCGGATCGCACAGCGCGGACAACCGCGACGCGTCCTACTGGGTGCCCGCTGCCTGATTCGGCAAGGCAAACACAAAGATGCCGTTGCCGCTTGGCGGCGGCGGCTTCTCTGGCAACAGCTCGGCAGGAATCGTGGTGACCCACTGACCGCCGCCCGTACCGACCGGCACCGCGAGATATTGTTTGCCGCTGACCGCGTATGTGATGGGAAAGCCCTGGACCGACGTTGGAAGGCGCGTCTGAAACAGAATCTTGCCCGTCGCGGCGTCGTGCACGTACAGATAGCGATCGAAGTCGCCGACGATTACAAGACCGCCGCCGGTCGTGAGCGCCGCAGTATTTGGCGGCGTGCGCGTGCGATGACGCCACAGGATCGTTCCCGTCCGTGCGTGCATCGCGACAAATTCGCCGATGCCGTCAGGACTCGCCGGATGCATGAGGTTTGTGCGCCGCACCGTGCCGCTTCCGCCGCCACCCTCGACGCGCTTCACGTCCATGAACGTGCCTCGTTCGCAGTGCAGGTTCAACGGAATGTAAAAAGCGCGCGTCTCCGGGTGGTACGCCATGGCGCGAAGGCTCTTGAATCCCGTTGAACTCGGACAGAATTCGAGCTCGACACCGGCTTTCGGAATCATGCCCGCGCGATAGGTGGCTTTGCCCGTCTCTGAATCGACGGCGAGCACGTTTTGATACCCGAGATCGTGCGCGCTCAAAAACCGGCCGCTCCTCCGATCGAGCTCCCACAGGATGCCGAGCTTTCCCATCGTGAACACGGACGATCGTCCGTCGGCGTCGACGAGGATGCGTTCGAACGTTTCGTCCATGTCGTGCGTTTCGCCGGGAATGTGCTGGTAGTGCCAGACGATCTTGCCCGTCGCGGGATCGAGCGCAAGCGTGGAGTTGGTGAAGAGCGCGTCCCCTTCAGTACCGCGGGCAAACCGTGTCCACGGCTTGGCCTGCGACGTGCCCCAGAAGATCAAATTATTTTTAACGTCGTAGCTGCCCGCTATCCACGCGTCACCGCCAGCCCTGAAGACGAGCGGCAGATCGCCCCACGTGTCGCCGCCTGGCTCGCCGGGTCGCGCGATCGTCGACGTGCGCCACAGCTCGTTGCCGGTCTGCGCGTCATGCGCCGAGATGAAACAGACATCGTTCTTGTAGCGTTGGCAGCCGTTGATCCCGGCGACGACCATGCCGCGGACGATGATGGGGCCGCTCGAGTAGCTGTAACCGAGCTTCGGATCCGCAACCTGCCGGTCCCACGCCACTTTGCCCGTGCGCGCATCCAACGCGAGCAACCGCGCATCAGCCGTCGTCACATACACCTTATCCGCGTAGATCGCGAGACTACGCATCGGCGACGTTCGCGGCGTGCCGCCGGCCGCTGCCGCGTATTCGTACTCCCAGATCAGATCGCCGGTCGCCGCATTGAGCGCCTGCACACCGCCGCCGGGGTTGGGGATGTACATCACGCCGTTTGAGACGAGCGGCGTCGGTTGACTTTGCCCCGGCCGAAGCGTCCACGACCATGCGAGCTGAAGCTGGCGGACGTTTTGTTTGTTGATCTCCGAGAGGGGGCTGTAGCCCCAGCCGTCTAGCGTTCGTCTCCAGTTCGGCCAGTCGGCTGGATCGGGATTCACCAGCATCGCGTCGGTGACCGGCTTGAACTCCTTGACTTGACCACTCGAGCCGAACGTCGCGAGCAGCATGACGGCGGCAGTGGTGAACAGTCCCGCACCCGTCTTCATAACATTCCTCTGCAGCCCACGCGGCATTCTCAGAATTCGCGCTGGCGCTTTTGAACAGCCCGGCTTATGGTTGCGCAAGCGAGAGTAGCATGCCCGCGGGACTCCGTTTGGCAATCGTTCTATGTACCTCCATTGTCGTCGTCCCGACAGGAGCGGCGCATTTCCAGGAGACGACGGTGGTGTGGACCTTCGATCGGATCGATCAAATCGGCGGTCATCGTACGACGATCGAAGGCAATCCCCGCGTGATTGATACGCCGATTGGCAAGGCAGTGGAATTCGATGGCCAGGATGACGCGCTGTTCGTCGACGTGCATCCGCTGGCGGGCGCCGAGACTTTCACATGGGAGGCCATCTTCCGTCCCGACGGCGGCGCCGAGGAGCAGCGCTGGTTTCATCTGCAGGAGTCCAACAGCGACAATCGCATGCTGTTCGAGATCCGAGTCCTGAACGGGCAGTGGTGTCTCGATAGTTATCTCCACGGACCACCCGCGCAGAAGGCGCTGCTCAACCGCGAGGCGCTGCATCCTTTACGTGTCTGGCATCACGTCGCAAGCGTCTACGACGGCCGCGAATTTCGCAACTACGTGAACGGCGTGCAGGAAGGTGCGGCCGAGGTGCCGTTCATTGCGCAGGCCGCGGGCCGCACAGCGATTGGCGTTCGAATCAATCGTGTCAACTACTTCAAAGGCGCAATTCACACGGCGCGGTTTACCCGCCACGCGCTCGCGCCAGCGGATTTTCTAAAAATCTCCGAGCCGTAGTCCTGCCACTCTATTCCGTTTGTGTTTGGGGTTGCGGATCACTAGAATGCAGCGCCGAAGCGACTCCACCGACGGAGAGAGGCCCCCATGAAACCAGCACATCGAATCGCTCTGACCACCGTTGTCTCACTCGTATGCGCGCAGCTGTCCTTTGCCGATCCGAAGGCCTCGCCGCATCTAGTCGCCCGGGCCACTTACGACACCTTGCTGGGAATGAATGGCGCTGAAATCATCAGCGTGCGTCACACGGATGGAATCGCTGCATTGACGAACGTCGCCGGGAGTGTGGATGTTCTGGACCTGTCGAATCCACTCGCGCCGCGCCTGCTGTGTCGAGTTGCCGTGAACACAGCCGCCGGCACGCCGAATTCCGTCGCAATACATCCCCACCACGATTATTTCTTGGTCGTTACAGGGACAGCAGGGGTCGTCGGTACGGTACAGGCGTACCGTGTGTCGAGCGATCCGGCACGATGCGGAAGCTTTCTCGCATCGGCAGCTGTCGGAATCGAGCCCGATTCCATTGCGATCGCGCCGAACGGCAAGTATGCGGTCATCGCAAACGAGGCCGAGGGTCGACCGCCAATCTCGCCGGCCGCGACAGGCGACGCTGGTGGCGCCGGCTCGCTCTCACTCGTGGACCTGACCCCGTTCCACGACGTGATCGCGGGTCAGCTCGCCGTCACGAACATCCCCCTATCGATCCCGTCGAGCATAGTTGGCCTCAGCACCGGGCGAACTGACGATCTCGCGCGCCTCCCGATCAACAACACTCCGGCGACCATCGAGCCTGAGAGTGTCGCGTTCAGCCACAACAGCCGCTACGCCTACGTCACGCTGCAGGAAAACAACGCCGTCGTCCGGCTCGAGGCGCGCACGCAGGAATTGACGTTCTTCGGCCTGGGTCAGACGACGCACGCCGCAGATCTGACCGTGAATAACCTCTATCAACCGGTGCAGGTGCTGACGGCGTTCCGCGAGCCCGACGGCATCGCGCTCGACAAGACCGGCCGCTTTTTCGTGACCGCTGATGAAGGTGATACCCGCACGGGGTCGGGCGCGGCCGGTACTCGGGGCGGACGCACGCTGAGCGTGTTCGAGGCCGATACCGGCGTGCTCATCGGTGACACGGGCGGTCAGATTGATGACGCGGCGGCGGCGGCGGGACTCTATCCCGATTCGCGCAGCAACCGCGGCGGCTCGGAGCCGGAAGGTGTCGACCTCGCACACCACCGCGGCGTGACGCTTGCGGCAGTGACGCTCGAGCGCGCGAATGCAGTGGCGCTCGTTGATGTCAGCGATCCCGCGTCGCCAACAGTGATTGACGTCGAGCAGGTCGGCACCGGACCCGAGGGCGTCAAGTTTTTCCGCGTCGGCCCACGC
>DASPWV010000073.1:0-2821 GCA_035637635.1 Vicinamibacterales bacterium
GACGATCACCTGTGGACCGTGGAACGACTGGGCAATGAATCGATATCCACGACGCGCCACCGTTTGAATGAACCTCGGGGTGCTGGCGTCATCCTCCAGTGCGTGCCGGATGTCTGCAATTGCGCGTGTCAGCGTGTTCTCGGTGACGTGCACGTCCGGCCAGAACCGATCGAGCAGCGACTCCTTCGTGATGGTTTCGCCGTGGTGCGCGGCCAGATGTCCGAGAATCTCGACGAGGCGCGGCGACAAATCGACCGTGACGCCGTCACGCAACAGCACGTGGCGCCGCACGTCAATTTCGTACGGTGGGAACGAGAGTGTCGGCAAAAAAGGGATTGTCCCCTTTTTATTGTTAACTAATTGATCGCAATCTGCGACGTGGCAGCAGCGATTGCCACCCTCAGGTTCACCAGAAAACGGGGACAGTCCCTTTTTCGGCGGGGTCACTCGTACCGGAGCGTCACGATCGGGTCGACGCGCGTCGCCCTGCGCGCAGGAACGCAGGCCGCCGCGCATGCCGTCAGGGCGAGACCAACGGCGAACGCGCTGAACACGGCGGGATCCGTCGGACTCACTTCGAACAGCAGCGTGCGCATCACACGTGTCACAAGCAGCGCGCCCACGACGCCAAGCGAAAGACCGAGGACCACGAGCAGAGCGGCGTGGCGAAGAATCAGCGAGAACACCTGGCTGCGCTCGGCACCAAGCGCCACACGAATCCCGATCTCGCGATTTCGCTGCGTGACCGAATAGGATGTTACGCCGTAAATGCCAATAGCCGCGAGGAGCACGGCGAGGGCTGCAAACATCGTGAGCACGATCATCTCCAGGCGCGGCTGCGCGACAGAAGCCGCTACGCGATCCTCCATGGTGCGGATACTTGCGATTGGTTGATCCCGGTCAACTTGCCACACCTGTTCTCTCACTGCAGAGACGATGTTCAGCGGATCTCCGTCAGTGCGGATCGTCACGTACATGTTCGTCGACCCCTCGGAACCCTGCGCGTATGGCGCGTACACAACAGGCACCGCCGCCACATTCAACCCGCTGTAGCGAACATCATCAGCGACGCCGATGACGGTGAATCTGTCCGGAGCGTAGTCCGCCGGCAACCCGGCCGCGCGCGCCTCTTCGATGACGGATTTCGGCAACAGTTGCACCGGTGGATTGACGGAAACAATCTTGCCGATGACGTCCTCATCGTTCCAGTGGCGGCGCACCAGCTCACGATTCACGATGACGACCTTCGCGGCGTCGGCGGTGTCCTGATCGGTGAATGCGCGTCCACTCGTAATGCGAATGCCAAGCGCTCGAAAATAATCGCCGACCACCACCCGATACTGAATCGGCTGCAGGCTGTTGACGTCTGCAGGCAGCGGCCGGTCGAAGAAGGTAATTCGCTTGCCCCAGTTCTCGCCCATCAGTGGCAAGCCGGTGATGGCGCCGGCGGCCCGAACACCCGGAATCGACCGAACTCGATCCATCAGCTCGCTGAAAAAGCGGATGGAGCGGGTGTACGCGAGCGGCGAAAACTGCCGCTCCAGGCGCTGGTCGACGTACTTCTCCGGTGGCAAATTGATCTGCATCGTGAGCACACCGTCGGTACTAAACCCGGATTCGACATTCAGCAGGCGGTGCATGCTCTTGACCATCAGACCGGCTCCGATCAGCAGCACCAGCGACAGCGATACCTCGGCCACGACCAGGACCGCACGCAAACGATGTGGCCCAGCGCCCTGCGAAGCCGTTCGAACGCCTTCCTTGAGATCCTCATTCAGATTCGCGGCACTGCTCTTGAGCGCCGGAACGAGTCCGAAGAGGATTCCCGTCAACGTCGCCGCCAGGAACGTAAATGCCAGCACCGTTCCGTCGATGCGGATGTCCTCTGCGCGCGGCAGGACATCGAGGCTCAGCAGGTTGAGCGTATCGACGGAGAGATAAACGAGCAACAGACCGGCGAGCCCGCCGGTAATCGAGAGCACCAGACTTTCAGTGAGCAGCTGACGCAACAGGCGTGTGCGGGTCGCGCCGATCGCGGTCCGCAACGCGATTTCGCGCTGCCGCACCGCGCCTCGTGCCAACAACAGGTTTGCGAGATTGGCACAGGAAGTCAGGAGCACGAACCCCACGGCCCCGAGCAGCACGATCATGGGCCGCTGCACGTCTCTGACGAACTCATCATGCAGCGGCCGCACCTCGATGGACGTGCCGGCGTTTTCGGGATGCTCTCGAATAATGTCCTGGCAGATTTGATTGAGCTCCGTGTGTGCCGCTGAGAGGGGAACGTTCGTGTTCAGCCGCCCAACCATGTTGAGAAAGTAGTTGCTGTGCGAGTTCATGTTGTCGCCGGGCGCGAACGCCATCGGCACAAAAAGCTGCGCCTCGCTGGCAAGGAACGAGAACGACCGCGGCAGAATACCGATGACCTCGTATGACGTCGCATTGAGGACGATTGGCTGGCCGATCACCCGCGGATCACCTGCAAAGCGCCGGCGCCAGAGTCCGTCGGTCAGCACGGCGACACGATGAGCGCCCCAGATCTCGTCGTCTGACGCGAAATCGCGGCCCAATGCTGGATGCACGCCAAGCGTGCGAAAGAACCCGGCGGCCACGATCATCGCGGGCAAGCGCTCGGGCTCCGGACCTCCAGTGAGGTTGAACGGCCGCGTGTAATACGCCTCGAGAGACCGCAAGGTGCGTGTGCGCGATCTGTACGTATAGAAATCCGGCGGCGAGGTCGCCCATGGTTGTCCCGCCGCGCCCATGGTCTGCAGATAGAACAACTCCTCAGAAGCCGGATACGGCAGCGGCCGCAGGAGAA
>DASPWV010000074.1:0-3805 GCA_035637635.1 Vicinamibacterales bacterium
AGGGAATCGATGCCGACGACTTACTCGTCACCATCGTGGACGACCCGACAATAAAGGGCAAGCCGCAGGTCCATATGCGGTACCCACTCGACTCATCGATGTCAACCATGCCGCCGCGCTTCCTCGAGGTGTTGCCGCAGCTGCCCGACGAACTCGAGTACCGCCTGGTCGGCACCGACCTCATCCTGCGCGATCGAGACGCGGCATTGATTCTCGACTACTTCCCGCAGGCGGTTCCCGCTGCGCGCGTGAAATAACCGGCGGTTCAACCGACCTCACTCAACTCGGTATACGATGGCCCGGCACGGCTGATGCCGAGAAAACATGCACTTGCCGCAGCCATCGTAGCAGCCACCACAGTCATCTCGGGGGCCCAGCAACCGACACCTGCTCCCCCACCTATCGTCGCTTCGGTATCTGTCGCCGCCATCTCTCGTCAATCCGACACGCCTGCGCCAGGGGCGCTCTCACCACGTAACGCGAACTATTCAATTGACGTGCGACTCGATCACACGACACACACGTTCATCGGTACGGAGATCATCCGCTGGCGGAACATCGGGCATGCGCCGGCCGACTCGCTCCGCGTGCATCTCTACTGGAACGCGTGGCGGAGCAATCAATCCACGTGGATGCGAGAATCGGCATTTGCCGGCGATACCAAGCAGCGTCCGGCTGACGACTGGTCTTACACGGCCATCACAAGCCTTGCATTGGCAAATGCCGATGGCTCGCCTGGGCTCGATCTGATCGGTGCCCTCGCGTATGTCCAGCCGGACGACGCGAATGTGGAGGATCGGACGCTTGCCGCCGTCGCGCTGCCGTCGCCGGTTCCACCCGGAGGCGAAATCGCGCTGCGGGTGCAGTGGAAAGCGCGTGCGCCACGAACCTTCGCGCGCACAGGCGTGATCGGCAATTACTACTTCGTCGCGCAGTGGTTCCCGAAAATCGCCGTGTTCGAGGACAAGGGCTGGACCGCGCATCAATTCCACGCGCACACAGAGTTCTTTTCTGATTACGGCAGTTACGACGTACGAATGACAGTACCGCGCGGCTGGATCGTCGGCGCCACGGGTACGGAGCAGTCGCGCACCGACAATGCCGACGGCACCACCACGCATCGTTACGTCCAGGACGATGTGCATGACTTTGCGTGGACGACAAGCCCGGACTACGTCGAGCATCGGCAGAAGTTCGTCCATCAAGGCTTGCCTGCCGTCGATATCCGCCTGTTGATGCAGCCGGAGCATCGCGGGCAGGAGGATCGACACTTCGCCGCAACGATTGCGACGCTGCGGTATTACGGCGAGTGGTACGGCGCCTATCCGTACGACCACATCACGGTGATCGACCCCGCGTATCAGAGCGGGGCGGGAGGCATGGAATACCCGACGCTTTTCACGGCCGGCACGCGTCTCTTCAGTCCCCGGCAGTCGAACAGCCCTGAAGCCGTCGTCGTCCATGAAGCGGGCCATCAGTTCTGGTACGCACTCGTCGGTAACAACGAATTCGAACACGCGTGGATGGACGAAGGACTCAACCAGTTTTCGGAAGCACGCGTTCTGGAGACCGCGTTTCGGCCTGACTACCACGTCGAGCGCTTTTTCGGCGGGTTCCTGCCGTGGCAGTTCCGCGATATCCCACTCAAGCGAGAGTCGGACGGCAACTATCTCAACGAGTACCGGCGCGCGGCCGAATCCGATCCTGAGGACCATCCGACGTTTCGCTATCATCCTGTGACCCACTGGTGGATCACCTACGCGAAGACCGCGCTCTGGCTCAACACGCTCGAGCGATACCTTGGATGGACGACGCTGCAGCGGATCCTGTCGACGCATTTCGAGCGCTGGAAATTCCGCCATCCGCGGCCCGATGATTTTTTCGCGATTGCCAACGAGGTGAGCGGTCAGGATCTCACCTGGTTTTTCGATCAGGTGTACCGCAGCTCGAATACGTTCGACTACGCAGTGGACAGCCTTGGGAGCGAACGTGTTCATGCGCTTGGCTTTGACAACTCGCTCCCCGAGCCGAAGTTTCGGGACGCGACGTCAGAGACGGTTTACCGCACAACGGTCATCGTACGGCGGCTTGGCGAAGCGTTGTTCCCCGTCGACCTCCTCGTCACCTTCGAAGACGGCGCGCAGGTCCGCGAGAAGTGGGACGGCCGCGATCGATGGAAGGCATTCACGTACGAGCGGCCGCAGCGGGCACGCACCGCCCAGATCGATCCCGAGCGCGTCCTGTTGCTCGACGTGAATTACACGAACAACAGCCGGACACTCGAGCCCAAGACAAAGGAAGCCGCGACCAAGTGGTCGCTGAAATGGATGGTGTGGCTCCAGGACCTGATGCTCACCTGGTCGTTTTTCGTATGACCGTCGGCAACGCCTTCAGCGACGGTTGCTCCCGCGTGAGGCGCGCGCCCACGCTCGTCGCGGGCCTCTGGCTCACATCCTTCCTCCTCGCCTGGCCGCTTGCGCTCACGCTGCGCGGCCAGCTCGCGGCGCATCTGGGATCGAGCCTTGCGGCAGACAGTGCCGCCGCCGGCGTCAATTTCGATTGGTGGAACGAGTTCCTTGCGCAGGCCGTGGGCGTCGGCCAGACGTTTGTACCCGCCATTCTCGGCTTTGCCGCCGTGCTGAAAAACGTTGGCGCTCTTGCCGATGCCCAGCGGGTGCCACCCGTCATCCTCGCCGTACTGAGCGCACACATCCTGATGTCGATGTTTGTGACGGGCGGCGTGCTGGATCGTCTCGCGCGCGATCGGCGGATCGGCAGTTACGGGTTCTTTGCGGCGTGTGGGCTTTACTTCTTTCGCTTCCTGCGCCTTGCGGTCATTGCCGCGCCGGTGTACTGGTGGCTGTTCATCGTCCTTCACGCGTGGCTGTTCGATGAGCTGTATCCACGCGTGACGCGCGACGTGACCGTGGAACGCACCGCGCTGATGTATCGAGTCCTGCTCTATGCCGTGTTCGGCGTGATCGTCGCAGCGGTGAACGTGCTGTTCGACTACGCGAAGGTCCGGATGGTGGTTGAAGATCGACGAAGCGCGATCGGAGCGCTCACCTCGGCCACTCGATTTCTGATCGGAAACACGCGAGCTGCGGCTGCCCTCTACTTTCTCGACGTGTTGATCTTTCTGCTCGTCGTCGCAGCGTACGGCGTCGTCGTGCCGGGAGCGGGCGGCGGCATCACCGCATGGCTTGGCTTCTTGATCGGACAACTGTATATCGCTCTGCGCGTGTCGGTGCGGCTGCTGTTTGCGGCAACCGAGATCGCACTCTTCCAGTCACGTCTTGCGCACGCGGGGTATACAGCTGCGCCGATACCGGTGTGGCCCGACTCGCCGGCCGCGGAGGCGATCCTCCCAGAGTAGTGACCTAGTGGCTCGTAGCAGCTGTTACGCGCCACTAGTACTACTAGGGCGCTGCGACCACCGGCGCGTCAATCACCCGCGTCGCGAGCTGCGCGCGCTCCGCAACGCTGACATTGCGATCGAACAACGGAATGATGTGCGCGCGCAGCTGCGGCGTCAGCACCGCTTCGAGAAACTCCACGGCGTTGTCGTGCACGACAGGATCGGCGGACTGCAGTCCCACGTACGCGCTGTGCATGTCGTGGTTGGGATACATCATTTTCAACAGCCGGAAAATCCGCTCGGCCTCACGCTGCAGTCCGTCCTTCACCTGCTGCGCCATGGTGCCCGATTGGCGCTTGCCCCTTGGGTCCAGCGCCGCAAGCACCTGGTACGAGCGGTAGTGGCCGATCACCTCGGCGGCGAGGAGCGTTTCCAGCGTCTTCCGAT
>DASPWV010000075.1:0-4652 GCA_035637635.1 Vicinamibacterales bacterium
CTTTCGCGATCTCGATCGCCGCTTTGGCGCTCCCGGCGACTTCGCGCAAGAGTACGTCATCGCGCACGAAGTTGGTCATCACGTGCAGACGCTGCTCGGGATTTCCGAGCGCGTGCATCGCGCGCAGTCGCGCGGATCGGATCTCACCGCCAATGCGTTGTTGGTACGCCTCGAACTACAGGCCGATTGCCTGGCCGGTGTATGGGGACACCACGCCGATCGCAAGCAGTTGCTGGAGCAGGGCGACATCGAAGAGGGTCTGCGCGCCGCGGCCGCGATTGGCGACGATCGGCTGCAGCGCGAGAGCCAGGGCTATGTCGTGCCGGAATCGTTTACCCACGGCACCTCGGAGCAGCGCGCGGGTTGGTTGAAGCGCGGCCTCCAGACCGGCGATATCAACGCGTGTGACACGTTCAATCAATAAGAGAGTCACCAGAACTTGGTGCGCTTCTCCGGCGCGAGCCACATCTGGTCGCTTTCTTTGACGTCGAACGTGCTGTAGAACTCCGGGATGTTTCGCACGGGGCCATTCGCGCGAAACGTCTCGGGCGAGTGGGGGTTGGTCATCACCTGCTGCCTCAACGCTTCGTCGCGCTCTTTGGCCCGCCAGATTTGCGCCCATCCCAGGTAATACCGCTGGTCTCCGGACATTCCGTCCATGACCGGCGCCGGTTTGCCTGCGAGTGACAACTCGTACGCGCGATGCGCCATCACCGCGCCGGTGAGATCGCCGATGTTCTCGCCGAGCGTCAATGCGCCGTTCACATGCAGGCCCGGCAGCGGTTCGAACGAGTTGTATTGATCGACGAGCAGCTTGGCGCGCTTCTCGTACTCCTGCGCGTCTTTCGCGCTCCACCAGTCGCGCAGCATGCCGTTGCCGTCGAAGCGCCGGCCCTGATCGTCGAACCCGTGTCCCATCTCATGTCCGATGACTGCGCCGATTCCTCCGTAGTTGACCGCGTCATCCGCCTCCATGTTGAAGAAGGGTGGCTGGAGAATAGCGGCCGGAAAGACGATCTCGTTGCGCACCGGGTTGTAGTAGGCATTGATCGTCTGCGGCGTCATGCCCCACTGCTCCGGATCGATTGGCTTGCCGACCTTCGCCAGCTGGAACTCGCTTTCTACGATGAACGCCCGCGTGAGATTGCCGATCAGATCGTCCTTGATGATCTGAACCCGTGAGTAGTCGCGCCACTTGTTCGGATAGCCAATCTTCGGGCGGAGCTTCGCCAGCTTTTCCTGCGCCTGCTTCTTGGTCTCGGGTGTCATCCATTCGAGCTTGTCGATGCCGTCCTTGAAGGCAAGTCGCAGATTCTGGACGAGTTGCTCCATGCGCGCCTTCGCTTCCGGCTTGAAATGACGCTCCACATACAGCTTGCCGAGCATCTCGCCAAGGTTGCCGTTGATCGCGTTCACGGCGCGTTTCCAGCGCGGCTGATTCTCTTTCACCCCGCCGAGCGTCTGCCGGTAGAAGCCGAACTCCGCGTCGACCATTGCCTTGTTCAAATACGGCGCGAAGCCGTTCAGCAGCGATGCGCGAATGTACGGTTTCCATCGATCGACGGGCAGCTCGTTGACCGCGGCGGAAAACGCCTTCACGTAGCTTGGCTGCGCGATCACGATCGCAGGCGCTTGCGAAATGCCAAGCTCGCTCGTCCACGCCGCCCAGTCGAAACCTGGAAACTGCTTTGCAAGATCTGCGAGCGCAAACTTGTTGTACGTCTTCACGGCGTCGCGGCTTTCGACGTTCGTCCAGTGCGAGCGCGCGAGACGGCTCTCGAGGTCGAAGATCTGCTTGGCGGTGGCGTCAGGGTCGGTCTGATCCGCCTGCTTCAGAATGATCGCGACGAAGGCGACGTATTTCTCACGATACGTCTGCAGCGGCCCTTCGTCCTTCAGGTAGTAGTCGCGATCGGGGAGACCGATGCCGCCTTGAAGCACATAAAGAATGTCGTGATCGGGCTGTTTGGCATCGCCGTCGACATAGCCGACAAGCGGGTTGATCAGGTTCAGTTTGAACATGCGCGCGAAATAGCGTGCGAGATCCGTCTTCGTCGCGATTCGATCGATTGCCGCGAGCTCGGACTCAACGGGCTTGAGACCGATCTCCTCGACCCGCCCTTCGTTCATGAAGCTCTCGTAGAAGTCGCCGATCTTTTGTGCCTCCGACCCGGGCGCCTTATTCGCCGCCTTGGCGGCGTCTTCGACAATCGCGCGAAGGTCTGCCTGGGCCTTGTCAAAAAGCATGTCGAGGGCACCGTAGGAAGACTTGTCCGCCGGGATTTCCGTTTTCGCAAGCCATCCGCCGTTGACGTGACGAAAGAGATCGTCCTGCGCTCGCACGTTCTTATCGAACGCATCCGCTTCGATTCCGGATGCGGGCGTTTTCGGCGCGTTCTCGGTTTTTGCCGTCGCGCCGCCGCGGGTACACGCGAGGCCGCTTGCGAGTGCCAGTACTGTCAGCCAGTTGGTCAAACGATTCATGAGAGGCTTCTCCTGCGGCCGGTGGCCAAGGTGCCGCGGCTGCTTGGGAGCGTCGCTCGGACGCATAAGTTGTTTATGGTAGTCCACGGAAGCCGGAGCTGAGCCGTGTCGCAATTACCGGTTGTACGCGAGGGCTGGGACCAGCCGTGCGCGTCGCCGGAGCAGAGAACTCGGCAGGCGAAGCCCTGGCTTGCCGGCCAAAGCTCACGCTTTGGCAGTGGGATCGCGTGAGCGAAGGCTGGCGAGATCCTTGCAGTTTATGCAAGCCTCTGAGCTCAGCCGCAAGCTGCGCTCAATCCAACGATTTACAGGAGGGTTTATGCGGCGACTTCTGATCGCCATGCTGTTTGGCACGTGTGTTCTCGCCGGCGGCGCGAATGCATCCGGCGCTTTGGAAACAGAAGCGGTTTACGACGTTGTCACGATCCCAGCAGGCACACCGCTGACGATTGCGCTCACGTCCGGCGTTTCGTCCAAAGGCAGCTCAGTCGAGGATGCCGTCAGCGGGACGCTGCGCAGACCCATCGTCATCAGGGGCATCACCGCCATCCCCGTGGGGGCCGCCGTCAGCGGACACGTCACCGACGCCCTAAGATCGGGCCGTGTCAAAGGCCGCGCACGAATCGGCTTCAGGTTCACATCGCTTCGCGCGCATCAGACTCGTTACGACATCCGCACCGCCGCCATCACGCGGCAGGCGCCGGGCACCAAGAAGAAGGATGCGATCAAGATCGGCGCGGGGGCAGGTGCCGGCGCAGTGGTCGGTGCGATTGCGGGAGGCAAGAAAGGCGCGGCAATCGGCAGTGCCGTCGGCGGCGGCGCAGGAACTGGGGTTGTGCTCGCCACGCGCGGCCAGGAGGTTGGCTTCGGCCGCGGCGCAGTTGTGACGACGCGGCTCACCGCGCCTTTGACGGTCCGCGTGCGAATGCAATAAGCGTCTGATGCAACTGCGATTGGCACCGTGTACCGTGCGCGATTGGACTGCAGATGATCTGCCCTCTCTCGTGCGTCACGCCAACAATCGAGCCATCTGGATGAATCTGCGCGATCGATTTCCGCATCCGTATCTCGAAGAGCATGGGCGCGGCTTCCTGGAGCACCTGTCCAGGCAGCCGCCAACGACCATCTGGGCCATCGAAGTCGACGGCGAGGCCGCCGGCGGCATCGGCATCGAGATGCAGCACGATGTGGAGCGTGTGTCGGCCGAGATCGGCTACTGGTTGGGCGAGGCATATTGGAGACGCGGCATCATGACAGCGGCACTCAGCGCCGTCACGGCGGAAGTGTTTCGACAGTTCGATCTCACGCGAATCTTTGCGCTGCCATTCGCAGACAACGTCGGCTCGGTTCGCGTGCTGGAAAAGGCAGGGTACGTCCTGGAAGGCCGTTTGCGCGACAGCGCGATTAAGGACGGTCAGCTTCGGGATCAGCTTCTCTACGCTGCCTATCGCGCGTCGCGGACCTGAAGCCACTCCAACGCGGCTGCCGCGCCGGACCCTGGCAAGATCCCCGCTACGAACAACACGGCTGGGGATACGCGCTTCCTCTCCGAACTGGTACACTCGGCCGCATGCGCAGCCGTTTCATCGTTGTTGCTCTTGCAGCGTGCAGCGTTGCCGTTTCCGCCCAGTCACCACCGCCTGCACGCGCGTCGTTTCAGCTCACCCTCGACAGCATCATGCGCGGACCGGCGCTCGTGGGCTACGCACCGAGCGATCTGCGCTGGTCAGGAGACTCGAAAGAGCTCTATTTCGAGTGGCGCAAATTCCGTGAAGACGAACCCGCGACTTGGGTCGTCAGCCGAGACGGCGGTGAGCCGCGTCGCCTTTCGGACGACGAGCGCCGATCGGCGCCTTTGACGAACGGTTTCTGGGATCGCGCGCGCCGCAGAATTCTCGGAATCGACCGCGGCGATGTCGTGGTGATCGACACGCTCAATCGAAAACGGCTCGAGATCACTCGCACGACAGGGAACGAAAGCAGTCCTCGGTGGGCTCGAGGCGAGACACACGTTACGTTCGTGCGTGATAACCATCTGTTCATCGTGCCGGTCGATACGAACGCCGGTGGCACGCTCGTGCAGTTGATTGACGCCGCCCCGCGACGGAACGAACCTCGCCCGACGGACAGCCAGCGCGTGGCGCGTGAGGAAGAGAAGAAGCTCATTG
>DASPWV010000076.1:0-2802 GCA_035637635.1 Vicinamibacterales bacterium
CAAGTGCCACGTGCCACGTGCCACGTGCGAGTGCGGCTTCGGCGCGGAGGGCGCGGCCTCAGCCGCGCCAGGATTGTCTTACCCTAAAGGAGGGCGCGGCTTCAGCCGCGCCAGTGCGGCGTTTGGCGCGGAGGGCGCGGCTTGAGCCGTGCCAGCATCGTCTTACCCTAAAGTGCCGCCTCCGTCACCCACTCGTTTCCTCGCGCCTCGCCAGTCGTGCCGTGTATTGCTGCGAGGCAAGCGAAAACACACAGTACGCGGCAAACCAGTAGAAGCCCGGGCCAAACTGCGCCGTGAATTTGATCAGCGGCGCCGCGTTCGGATCGCCCGGCGGTCTCTGCGTCGCCTGTGCCGCGAGATACGCGATGAACAGGGCGACGACAAACACGTCTGCCATCGACCACTTGGCGATCGTCTCGACAAACCGCAGCGTTCGCCTGCGCCATGTGGCGCCTGCGATGAAGAACGCCCACGCGACGAGCACCGCTTTCGTGACGGGGACGATGACGCTGAAGAGCAGGATGAGGGTCGCAGGAACAGGGCTCCCGACGTCGTAAAGGTTTCGCACCGATCCGACAATGCTTCGAGTCTGCGAGTAGACCTCCATCTCCTGCATGTTCTTCTGCAGCGACGCGGTGATCCCGGGCGTGAGCTTGTCGATCAGCATTTTCCGCATATCGCCGCCGAGCGCCTGCACCATGGCCACCATGGTGGGATTCATCATCGACGTCAGCACCTTGACGGTGTCATCATTCAGTCCGCGCTGCAGCATCGTCGGCGCCATTTGCGCGACGCCGTCGCGCGTGATCACGCCGCGAATGGTCAAAACGGGCGCGAAGAGGCCGGGAATCAACAGCGCGATGGAAATGACGAGCAGAGCGAAGACCAGACGACGGCCGGACGTAAGGGACATATGTAAAGGGCGCGGTCTGGATTATACGTACGTCGCGCACACGCTGGATCGCGGCTGCCTCGCCGAAGCTCGTTGCAAGGCGCACTCGACGAGCGGAGGCGGGTTGACACTCTTCTCCTCAAATGCGACGATTCCCCCATCGTGCCCGCCATGAAGACCTGCACATGTCGTTGCGCCGGAGCAGAAGTCTCCGGCGGCGGCGCTGTGTGTTCATGACGCGTGCTCATATGACGTAGCGGCACGAACGGATTTGCAGCTCCAAGGCCCGGAAGGCTTCCCAGCTTTTCCGGGCCTTTTCTTTTTCTCCGGCATTCGGTACCGAAGGAGCGATGTCGATGAACGCGAACGAAATCGCAAAGTGGGGCGTCGTTGCCGCCCTCGCCGCGTTGACCACGACGGCAACTGTCGCACAAACCGACGCCGGCGCTCTTGCCGGGAAATGGGAGGCGGTCGTGACGGTGAACAACGTCGACGTGCCGTTTCCATTCGAGATCGCCGTGCAGGGTTCGACAATCAAAGGGTCGTTTTTCAACGGTGAGCGGCGGATCACCTCTACCGGCGGCCGGCTGGAGAACAACGTCCTTACCCTCACATTCGCTCAGTACGCCACCACGCTGAAGGCCACGCTCGCCAATGGGCAACTGACGGGTGAATACCAGCGCACGCGCGGTCCGTATCCGTTCCGCGCCACGCGACCAGTTGTCAACGAGGCGCGCGGCAATGCGGCGGCTGCGCCGTCAATCGAGGGCACTTGGATCGTCAGTGCAAAAAGCAACAAGGGCGAGTCTGCGTGGCGCTTCATCGTCAAGCAGACCGGCGCGGATGTGTCGGCGACAATCCTTCGCGTCGACGGCGACACGGGAACGCTGACTGGATCGTTCCGAGACGGACGCTTCGTGCTCAGTCACTTCTCAGGCGCGCGCCCGCTCCTCCTCGAAGTGATCCCGGCAGCGGACGGCGCGCTCACGCTCAAGCAGAATGGTCAAACCGAACTGAGGGCCGTCCGCGAAGGCGCGGCGACGGCGGCGGCGATTGGCACGCCGACCGATCCGGCGCTGCACACGCGCGTCAAGGATGCTTCAGAGCCCTTTCGTTTCGCCTTTCCCGATTTGACCGGCAAGATCGTCAGCAACACCGATCCCCGGTTCGCGGGCAAAGTCGTGCTCGTCAACATCACTGGTAGCTGGTGTCCAAACTGCCACGATGAAGCGCCGTTTCTGGCGGCGCTCTATCGAAAGTTCCGCGCGAAGGGATTCGAGATCGTGGGACTGTCGTTTGAAGAAGGCGATCAGCTCACCAATCCCACGCGTCTGCGCGCGTTCATGCAGACGTATGGGATCGAGTACACGGTGCTGATACCTGGCGAACCCGAACAGCTCGAAGAAAAGCTGCCGCAGGCCGTGAATCTCAACGCGTTCCCCACGTCCTTCATTCTCGGGCGTGACGGGCGCGTGCGCGCCGTGCACGCGGGCTTCCCGAGCCCGGGAAGTGGCGAGTTCTACTCGAAGGCCGAGCGCGACATCACCGAGGAGGTCGAGCGGCTCCTCGCAGAGCGGGGATCACGATAGCGTAGTGCCGAGTGCCCAGTGCCCGGTGCCCAGTGCCAGTGGCGAGTGTCAAGTGCGGATGAGTGCCAGGGTTAATTTGTTTGCAGTGGCCGCCGCGCTTGTCACCGTTTCGGCGGTCGCGGTCGCCGAGCAGCAGCGGCCGCGGGCAGAAGTCGAACCGGTTGTCATCACCAAAACGGTGAAGCGCGGTGCCGAGCTTCAAATCGCGCTGACGGTGCGGCTGCCGAAGGACATTCATGTGCAGGCGCACGAGCCGCGCGATCCTCTACTCATCCCGACCGTGCTCACCGTGACGCCGCCTTCCAGCGTCACAGTGAAAGA
>DASPWV010000077.1:0-9103 GCA_035637635.1 Vicinamibacterales bacterium
CGCTGGAGTAATCGGCGAGCCGCTGATCGCTCGCGTGAAGGATTGGCTGCGTGCCGGTGGGACGCTCGTCACCATCGCTGAAGCCACACGATGGGCGACGGCGCCGAACGTCGGTCTGCTCGATACGACTCCGCTGCTCAAGGATGGCCGTCCGGATGTGCCGCCGTCCGCAGGGAGCGCCGGTAGCGGTGCGGCATCCAGTAGCGCCGCGGGCAGCGGCGGAGCACCGAGTGGCTCGGGCGGCACGAGCGCCGGAAGCGGATCCGGATCGGGCGCCAAGCCGTTCGACTACGACAAGGCGATTCAGCCGGACCGGGAACGTCCCGAGCCGCAGCCTGGCGCGATCCTGCGTGTGATGCTCGATACCGATCACTGGCTGAGCGCCGGCAGCGACAACGAGACGCAGATAATGATTGAGGGCTCTCGTGTGTTCGCGCCGATCAAACTGAACAGCGGCAGGAACGTCGGTATCTACGCGAAGAAAGATCTCCTGATCGCGTCAGGGTTGATCTGGTCCGAAGGACGCGATTTGCTCGTGCAGAAGCCGTTCTTGATGCATCAGCCGGTTGGTCGGGGCAACGTCGTGGCCTTTGCCGAGGATCCGAATTACCGCGCGTTCACCGAAGCGAGCATGCTGCTCTTCATGAACGCCGTGCTCCTGGGGCCGGGATATTAGGCACGTTGGTAGATCTTGGAGACACACCGATGCGACGACGCGACAAGGGTTTTCTCAAATTCAGCCTGAGCCTGACGGTTGCCGCGAGTGCGTTCGTGCTCGCGATCGACACGAACACCATCGCGCAGGGCGTCTACTATCCGCCTGCCGGCTCCTGGGCGCACAAAGCGCCGTCGGAAGTAGGGATGGACGCGGCCAGGCTCGACGCCGCCATCGCGTTCGCGAAGACACACGAGACCAACTGGCCGCGCGATTTCTCCACGCAGGAGAAAATTTTCGGAACGCTGCTCGGTCCCATTCCCAAAGATCGCGCGGGCATGAACGGCTTGATCATCCGCCACGGCTACGTCGTTGCCGAATTTGGCGACACGACGAACATCGCACCGACCTACTCGGTCGCGAAGAGCATGCTGTCGACTGTGACGGCTGTGGCGGTGCGTGATGGGTTGATCAAAAACCTCGACGCGCCGGTGGGATCGCAAGTGAAGGACGGCGGCTACGACTCGCCGCACAACGCGAAGATTACGTGGCGCAATCACCTCCAGCAGGAGAGCGAGTGGGAAGGCGAGATGTGGGGCAAGAAACACGATTTCGTGGGCGCGGTGGCCTTCGGCGACGGAGAGCGTAAACCGCGCGAGCTGCAGGACGCCGGCACGTTTTACGAATACAACGATGTGCGCATCAATCGTCTGTCGCTGTCGCTGCTGCGTCTGTTCAAGAAGCCGGTTCCCGAAGTGTTCCGCGACGAAATCATGAACCCCATCGGTGCGTCGAACACCTGGCAGTGGATTCCCTACAACAACAGCTACGCGGAGATCGACGGCAAAAAGAGGCCGTCGGTCAGCGGCGGCACCAGGTGGGGAGGCGGCGTGTGGATCAACGCGTGGGACATGGCGCGCTTCGGTTATTTGTGGCTGCGCGCCGGCAAGTGGGGCAGCAAGCAGTTGCTTCCGCCCGATTACGTCAAGGCCGCGGTGACGCCCGCGAGCGCGTCTAATAGCCCGGATTACGGATTTCTGTGGTGGCTCAACACGCGCGGCAAGAACCATCCGGAATTGCCGCGGAACGTGTTCGAGGCCCAGGGCGCGGGCAGCAACACGATTTTCATCTCCCCCGATCACGATCTCGTAATCGTGTGGAGATGGCACGGCAGCGGGAAGCAGCAGTTCTTCAAGCAGGTGGTCGATTCCATCCGCCAGGGCTCGTAGCTGACATCACGACATCCCACATCGCCATCTCCCACATCCCCGCAGGTCCCGCGGTTCGTCCCACGTTTTTCGGTCGGTACTGCTGCCTCCTGTTGACAACCGACAGGAGCCGGCACATGCTCTTGTCGAGTCCCGACAGGAGGAAACATGCCGCGACGTTTTCACATCCTCGTTCTGGTCACAGCGCTCGTTGCGACGGCGAATGGGCTCGGAGCGTCGCGTTCTTCACGCTGGATGTGATTGGCCACCACCGCATCCCGCTCCTGGACGGCGGGCTTGCCGCTTGGAAGGCGGAGAAGCGCCCAATCGAACTAGGCCCGCCGCAGAAGCCGAAACAGGGCGCGTTCAATCCAACGCTCAATGCGGCAAGGCTCGCAGATGCCGCCTTCATTCAGCAGCAGATGACGAACAACGGCATATCGCTGCTCGATATCCGCCCTGACCCGGAATATCTCGGCACCGATGGCGGCATGTCAGGCGTGCATGCGCCCGGCCACATTCCCGGGGCGCAGCAGCTGCCGTGGACGACGCTTCTCGGCGAGGATGGCCGGTTTCTGGCGCCCCCTCAGCTCGAAGCGAAGTTTCGCGCCGCCGGCGCCAACACGGGCCGGCCGGTGGTGACCTACTGCATGGTGGGAATGCGCGCATCGGTCGCCGGTCGTCAGTAGAGCGTGCGTCATGTCTTCTCGATCCAGGCTCGATCTCCTGCAGGGAACGCTGGACCTGCTGATTCTCAAGACGCTGGCGCTCGGCGCCATGCACGGCTGGGGCATCGCGCAGCGTATTCAGCAGATGTCCGAGGACGTGCTTCGCGTCAACCAGGGGTCGCTCTATCCCGCGCTGCACCGTCTCGAAGCGGCCGGTTGGATTGTCGCGGAGTGGGGCGCGTCTGAAAACAATCGACAGGCGAAGTTCTACCGCCTCACCAAAACCGGCCAGCGGCAGTTGCGCGAGGAAACCGAGCTCTGGGAACAGATGGCCGGCGCCGTCGCGCGTGTGCTGAAGGCCGAGACCATCTGAGGCTCTCATGCATCCGCGCTTCACACATCGATTCAAAGCCCTGCGCGACGGCTTCGCAATGGATCGCGAGCTGGACGCCGAGGTGCGCTTTCACATCGAGATGGAGACGGAGAAGTACGTCCGGCAGGGCATGGACCCAGCGGCGGCGCGCACGAAAGCGCTGAGGAATTTCGGACCCATGGAAAAGCACAAGGAAGAAGTTCGCGAGACACGGGGCGTGAGCTGGCTCGAACACCTCACGCAGGATCTGAAGTACGGCGTCCGCACTCTGATAAAGAGTCCCGGCTTTGCGCTCCTCGCAATCGTGACGCTGGGACTTGGAATCGGCGCAAACACCGCAATATTCAGCGTCATCAACGGCGTGCTCCTCAAGCCGCTGCCCTACGACAACGGCGATCGTCTCGTCCTGATTCAGCAGACGGCGCCGCTGATCAACCGGCCGAACTTCGGCGTATCGATCAACGAGCTGTACGACTACCGCGCGCAGCTGGCGAGCTTCGAAGGCATCGTCGAGTTCCACCAGATGAATTTCGATTTGCTGCGCCGCGGCGAACCGGATCGTGTCGCCACCGGCGTCGTGTCCCCGAACTTTTTCGACGCGCTCGGCATCAAGCCAATCCTCGGCCGCGCGTTCGTCGACACAGACGACGACGAAGGGGCGCCGGCGGTGTTGATCCTGACGCATGCGTACTGGCAAACGAAGTTCGGCGGGGATCGTGGAATCATCGGCCAGGTGTTCCAGATGAACGATCGGCCGCACACCGTCGTCGGCGTGCTGCCGCCCGTGCCGCAGTATCCGAACGAAGTCGATCTCTACATGCCGACGTCGGCGTGCCCGTTCCGTGCTGCGGCGGAACGGCAAGTGGCGCAGAACCGTCGTCCCTTTCTCGTGCAGGTGTTCGGACTCCTCAAGCGCGGCGCGTCGCCGGCGACCGCTGCCGCGGAGGTCGCGACGGTGGCCGAGCACTTCAAGCGCGACTATCCCGATGTGTATCGGCCGGCGCTCGGATTCCATGCGCAGACGGCTAACGTGCTCGAGCAGCTCACGGCGCGAGCCCGCGAACTGCTGTTGATCCTGCTGGGGACCACCGGACTGGTTCTGCTGATCGCGTGCGCGAATGTGGCGAATCTGGCGCTCGCGCGGATGCTCCGGCGCGATCGCGAGCTCGCCATGCGGAGCGCGCTCGGGGCGGGTCGCGGACGGCTGGTCCGGCAGCTGCTCACAGAAAGCCTCGTCCTTGCGGTTGCCGGAGGCGCGTTTGGATTGCTCTTCGCGTGGTCTACCGTTGACATGCTCACGAAGTTCGTCGAGCGGTTCACGTCGCGGACGGGGGAGATTGACATCGACCCCGGTGTTCTGGTGTTCACGCTGCTCGTCTCGGTCGTCACCGGCGTCCTGTTCGGGACGTTTCCCGCGCTTGCGTCTCGCATCGATGTCGCGAACGCGCTCAAGTCGGGAGGCAAAGGCACCAGCAATACCGCCGGCCGTCATCGACTGCAGAGCGCGCTCATCATCGCGCAGGTGGCTGTGTCCGTTGTCCTCCTCGTCGGCGCCGGCCTGTTGCTGGTGAGTCTCTATCGATTGCAGAGCGTCGATCCCGGATTCAAACCGGAACGTGTGATGTCAGCGGAGGTCTTTGGCAACTTTACAAAGTATCCGGACGCGCTCGCCACGCGAACGCTGTATCTTCGTCTGCTCGAACGACTCGAACGCGCTTCCGGCGTTATCTCGGCGGCGGTGACGAATGCCGTGCCGCTGAGCGGGCTTCAGCCAGGCCAGACGCGATTCCAGATTCGAGGCCGCACCTACGACACGCCGGATGCCAGGCCGACGGTCGATGTGCGCGTCGCCAGCACGAAGTACTTCGAGACGCTCGGCATCCCGCTTCTTCGCGGGCGCTTGTTCACCGAGCTCGATCATGAGAACGCGAAGAATGTCGGCATCATCAACGAGGCGATGGCGCGGCACTGGGACGGCGTCGATCCGGTCGGATCGGAAGTGTCCTTCGACGACGGCGAAACGTGGGGAACGATTGTCGGCGTGGTCGGAGACGTCAAGGCATTTGGTCTCGATCGGGAGCCGATCGCGCAGTTGTATCGGCCGCTCCGGCAGGGCGGACACATTGCGGGCCGCGCACTCGTCCGGATGACAGGTGATCCCTCAGCCGCAACCACAATCATTCGCGATGCGGTGCACTCGATCGACCCTGATATTCCGATCGAGAACGTGCGGACGCTCGACGAGATTCGCGATCGCTATCTCGCCACGCCTCGATTGACGGCGCTGTTGCTGTCGGTGTTTGCGGGTCTCGCATTGCTCGTGACCATCACCGGCATTACCGGTGTGATTGCGCAGTCCGTCTCGCAACGCACACAGGAATTCGGTTTGCGCATGGCGCTCGGTGCAACACAGAAGAGCGTGTTGGGCATGGTGGTGGGGCAGGGCCTGTGGCTCGTTGGGTCGGGTCTCCTGCTGGGCATGGCCGGCGCCGCAGCGTTTGCGCGGGTGCTCAAAAGTTATCTGTACGGGACCACGCCAACCGACCCGATGGCGTTCGCCATCGTCTCGATCGCGTTTGTCACCGCCGGCGCGCTTGCGTGCCTTGGTCCGGCCTGGCGCGCGACGACGGTGGATCCGATGACGGCGCTGAGGGCTGAATAGGCGGCGCTTCGCTCCGAAAGCAACCGCCGAGCGTCACTACTGCGTGGTCACCCGATCGAGCGCTTCAATCGTCGCGGTCGACGGTCCCCGCTTCTTCTTCAGTTCCGCCGCGACCCTCTCTGCCTGACGCATCACGCGAAGCACGTTCTGTCCGAGGATCTTCTTGATGTCTTGATCCGTGTAGCCGCGCTTCAGCAGTTCTGCGGTCAACGCGGGATACTTCGAAACGTCCTCGAGTCCGACCGGCACGCTGGTGATGCCGTCGAAATCGCTCCCGATGCCGATGTGATCGATGCCGGCGATCTTGCGGATGTGATCGATGTGATCGGCCACTTGCTGCAGCGTCGCCCGCGGCTGGGGATTGGCCGAGCGCCAGCGCTCGACGCCGGCATCCACATACGCCTGGTTGTTCGGGAATTGACTCCGCAGCGCCTGCTGCTGCGCCTGTACTTCCTTGTCGTAATCCGCGACGGCCTGGGAGATGAAGCCCGGCACGAAGGTGACCATGACGACGCCGCCGTTCTTCGGCAGCATCTGCAGAATGTTGTCGGGGACGTTGCGGGAAACGTTGCAGAGCGCTCTGGCAGAGGAATGCGAGAAAATCACCGGGGCTTCGGCGACGCGAAGCGCGTCTTCCATGGTGTCGGGCGACACGTGGCTCAAATCGACGAGCATGCCGAGCCAGTTCATTTCGCGGACGACTTCTTCGCCAAACTTCGACAGGCCGCCAAGCGCCGGTTTATCGGTCGCCGAGTCGGCCCATGGAGTATTCGAGCTGTGAGTCAAGGTCATGTAACCCGCGCCGAGCGTCTGCAGCATGCGAAGCGTCGCCAGCGAGTTGTCGATTGAGTGACCGCCTTCGACGCCGATCATCGACGCGATGTGACCGTTCTTGAATGCGCGCTCCACGTCGGCCGCGGTGCGCGCCATTTCGAACGTTTCAGGCCATCGGCGCGCCATGCGATAGACGGTGTCGACTTCCTCCAGCGTTGCACGCACGGCTTCCTTCCCCTGCATCGTGGCCGGCACGTACACGGACCAGAACTGGCCCCCCACACCGCCCTCTCTCAGACGCGGAATGTCGGTCATCAGCTTCGGCACGTTGCTGGTGATATCCGCTTTCGCGAAATCGCGCGCGGGATCGGCTTCGCGCACTGCCCACGGATAATCGTTGTGCCCGTCGATGAGCGGCACCTGCTTGTGCAGTGCGCGGGCACGCGCCAGCAAATCGTTCTGCGCGAGGCTCACGTAGCCGGTCGTTGCGATGAGCGCGAGGGCGATGGCGCTGGAAGTGAAAATTCGCATGGGAATGCCTCTGTTTGGTAAAAAGGGCCTGCCCCATTTCTTGCGGTTGCCCCACGCATCGATTTCGATTTCCCGAAAAAAAAGGGGCAGGCCCTTTTTCGAGATTCGCGTTCTGCAATAATTGCGCAGCCTTTGCATTTCTCCAAGGAGGTTGTATGTTCCGCGCTCGCATCTCGTGGCTGGCTGGCCTTGCCGCGCTTCTCGCACTGGCTGTCGCCACGCCGGAGGCACAGCGCGGCGGTGGAGGCGCGCCCGCGCCGCCGCCGACACCGCTCAGCACCGTTGTCGCCAAGCCCGACGCACGCGTCCAGAAACTGAAGGAAGCCGCAAGCGCCGACGTCGCGTCCATGTACGATCTGGGTCAGCAGATGATCGACATGGTCTTCAGCTTCGGCGAGCTTGGATTCCAGGAATTCGAAACGACGAAATACCTCACGGGCATCCTGAAGCAAAACGGCTTCGCTGTCGAAACCGGCGTTGCCGGAATTCCAACCGCATGGGTGGCCAAGTGGGGCAGCGGCAAGCCGGTGATCGCGCTCGGTTCGGATGTCGACTGCATTCCGCAGGCGTCGCAGAAACCCGGCGTCGCGTATCACGATCCCATCATCGAAGGCGCTCCCGGCCACGGCGAAGGACACAACTCCGGCACGCCGCTCAATATTCTTGCGGCCGTTGCCGTGAAGCGGGTCATGGAGCGAGAAAAACTACCCGGGACGATCATGATCTGGCCCGGCATCGCCGAAGAGTTGCTCGGCACAAAGGCGTATTACGTGCGCGCGGGCCTGTTCAAGGATGTCGACGCCGTTCTCTACAATCACGTCGGCTCGAATCTGAGCACGTCATGGGGTGACGGCGGAGGCAACGGTCTGATTTCTGTGGAGTACCGGTTCGAAGGCGAATCGGCGCATAGCGCCGGCGCGCCCTGGCGCGGCCGCTCGGCGCTGGACGCCGTCGAGCTGATGAACGTGGGCTGGAACTATCGCCGCGAGCATCTACGCCTGCAACAACGATCGCATTACGTCGTCACCAACGGCGGCGATCAGCCGAACGTCGTGCCGAGCAACGCGAGCGTTTGGTACTACTTCCGCGAAACGAACTACGACGCCATCAAGAATCTCTGGGATATCGGCGACAAGATGGCTGAAGGCGCTTCGCTGATGACCAACACCAAGTGGTCGTCGAAGGTTCTCGGCTCCGCGTGGCCATCACACATGAACCGGACGCTCGCGGAGACCATGCAGGCGAACATCGCAGCCGTGGGCCTGCCGACGTGGACCGATGCGGACGTGCAGCTCGCAAAAGCGACGCAGAAAGAACTGGGCGTCCCGGAGATTGGCCTCGCGACGAAAGTCAATGAGCTGCGTGGACGCGAGTTTCAGCCGGACGAAGACAAACGGGGCGGCGGCTCCGACGACATCGGTGACATCTCGTGGAACGTGCCCACGGTGTCTTTGAGCTTCCCGGCGAATTTCCAGGCCGGTCCCGGCCACAACTGGGCGAACGGGATTGCCATGGCGACGCCAATCGCGCACAAGGGCACGATTGCGGGCGCGCGCGTTCAGGCGATGATGCTGCTCGATGCGCTGACGCGGCCTGACGTAATCGCGCAAGCACGCGAATACTTCGAGAAGGTTCAAACGAAAAATCAGAAGTACACGCCGCTCATCCGGTCGCAGGATCAGCCGGCGACGTATCTCAACAAGGCGACGATGGAGAAGTATCGACCTGAGATGCGCAAGTACTACTACGACCCGGCGAAGTACAAGACGTATCTCGAACAGTTGGGAATCAAGTACCCGACGGTCAGGGCGGCACCGACGTCCGCGGCAAAATAGGCACGCGTGTCCTTCGGAGTTTCCAGTTACCAGTTGTCAGTTCAAAGTTTAGTTTCTGAGTTCGAGCGCGGCGTCGGTTTGAGAGTCCTCAGGGAAACTTCGTAACTTCGGAAACTTGGAACTCACCTTTGAACTGGCAACTGGCAACTGGTCCGCTCCTTCACCGCTGAAACACCCTCTTCCCGTTCACAATCGTCCGCACCACCTTCGCGTCACGAATCTCTTCCGGGGGGATCGATCGCAAATCGCGATCGATCACCACCACGTCCGCGAGCATGCCCGGCGCAATCGTCCCCTTCGCGGTCTCCTCGAACGACGCATATGCGCCGCCGCGCGTGTAGGCCGTGAGGGCTTCCTCCACACGGATCTTCTGTTGCGGCACCCACCCGCCCGGATT
>DASPWV010000078.1:0-3739 GCA_035637635.1 Vicinamibacterales bacterium
GGAATCGTCGTCGCACAATTCGTGGCGCTGCTCGTCGCGACGATCGTGATTTACCGTCTGGGGCGTTTGCTGTTCGGTCGCGGATCGGCGCTGTTCGCATTGATCCTGCTCCTCGGCGTCGAGCAAATCGCGTTTGTGCGCAACTACACGCCGATTCTGCTTGCCGACAATCTGTTCTTTCTCACCGTCGCGGCAGCCATCTACCTGCTGACACGTGCTGTCGTGAACGGCAACCCTGCGATGTTTGCGGCGGCCGGTCTGCTGGGTGGCCTTTCCGCAATCACACGGCCGTCGATCATGTCGATGCTGGCGCCGGCGCTGGTCCTTGTGATCGTGGCCGCACGTCGTCTTGGCCTTTCGTGGCAGGCCAGTGCCGGACGTGTCGCGATCTACGCGTCTATGTGGTTTGCCATGGTGTCGCTGACGCTGTTGCGCAACATCGTCGTGTCGGGCCAGCCGGTTCTGATTACCACGGGTCAACAGTGGTCATTCGTGCTCCACAATCTGCCCTCCGGCAGTTTGGCGCAGGAGTACATGTGGCGCCTGGGACAGGGCGGCGGCAGCTATCTGACAATCGTCGCGCTGCTGTTTCGGCTTCTGTGGAACTACCCCGTGGAGTTCCTGAGCAGTGTGTTCACGAAGATCATGTTCAGTCTCGGGATGATCCAATGGATGGGCGGCAGAGTGCATCCGGAGCTGCTGCTCCTCAGTGTGGGTTACGCGATCAGCCTCGCCCTGTGCCCGGCCGCGCGCCGGCTCGCTGCCTGGCCCGTGCATCTCTTCGTCGCGACGCACCTCATCACGTTGACGCTGACGATGCCGAATATTTACGGCTATCGACTGATTCTGCCGATGTATTTGTTTTTCGCGCCGTTCACGGGTCTCGTCGCTTGGCGCCTGTGGTCGTTGCTGAATCTTCGGCGGAGCCTCACTGACCGGCACGTCGTCGTTCCTCAATAAACTGATGATGACAAGACGGCACTGGCTGGCCCGTGAGTTTTTGGTGATGGCCGCCGTTCTCGGCATCATCGCGGTACTCGCGCCGATGCCGTCGTACGAGACGGATCGCGGCACCTACGAGATGATCGGCCGCGCCTGGGTTGTACCGGACTGCTCGTCCATCCACTGCTTTCGACTGCTTGTCGCCCGGGTTGTCGAAACGCTGCCTGGGCCATCGCTGATCAAATGGAAGACGTACGCGGTGCTGGCCAATGCCGGCGCCGCCGTGGCTGTGATGGCGTTCGCGCTCGCGCTCGGCTTCAGCGCGCGTGCGGCGAAACTCGGCGGCTGGATCTCTGCGCTTGGGTTCGGATCGCTCTTCACACTGTTCGATCCGCATACGTCGGATCCGTTGATGTACCTGCTCGGCCCGGCGATTTCTACGCTGCTCGTGAGAGAACGTCTTGCCACCGCGGGGTGGGTGGCTGCCGTCGGAATACTCGCGAAGGAATTTGCGGCCGCGCCGCTGTGGATCTTCACCTTCGCGGAAGCGCTCGCGAAACGCTGGATCGTCGCACTGCGAGCGGGCGCGATTGCCGCCGCCGTCACGCTCGCGTGGCTCGTTCTTCAGTTGTGGCTGATGCTCGGGTTCAATTACAGCTACGGCGAAAGCGCATCGGCCGATCTGTTCGGCGGTGGTTACCTGCGGCTTTGGGCGTCGTACGTGAGCCCTCGCGTCGCCGCTGCGACGATTTTCGGCCAATACGGCGCGGTGTTTCTCCTCATTCCGTGGGCCCTCGCCCGCTCAGGCGCGGATCTTCGGCGGATGGCAATCGGCGCCATTCCGGTTGTATGCGCGCTCGCGTACGTTCAGCAGCCCGATCGCGCGCTCTGGAATTTTCATTTCATCGTGATTCCCCTCGCTGTCATTGTCCTCGATCGCTTGCCGTCGATTCTCGCCTGGTTGTTTGTGGCTTCGTACGCGACGGCAAATCTCCGCCTCGGCGCTCAGATCAGTTTCGCGCCTCCGGCAAGATTCGCGCTGGCGATCTCCGTGCTTCTTGCGTTGACAGCGCTGGTTCTCGACGTGCGCGACCGGTTTGTCGCGCCGACTCGCGTCCAGGTCACCGCAGCATGACCGAACAATCGGCGGCGCGTCCCGGAACCCGTGCCGCAGCCGGGAGCACTCAACGCCTTCGCGCCGGAACAATCGTGCTGCTTGTCGTCGGCTACCTCGCGGCGTTCACGGTGGTGGCGGACATGCGCGTGCATCGCGCGGTTCAAGATCAATTGGGTGTGAATATCTGGGGCTACCGCGGTCCAATCGCTCGTCAGACCAAGGTTGAAGATCGACGCGTGGTGATGCTCGGCAATGATCTCGTCTTCGGCGGCGGCCTCGTCTACGAGCAAACGGTGCCAGCGTACCTGCAGCGCAACCTCAATCAGAAATGGCGCCGTGGCTTTGCCGGATTGATTGCGACAGTCGTGAGTCTGGCGGGGCCGACCGATGTGGCGGAGTCTTATTTGATGACGCTACGCGATTACCGGCGCCTTGGCGGCGACGTTGTCTGCATGTTCACGACTGCCGATTACGCGGCGAAGCTCGATTCCATGCCGGCCGTCGCGAGGCGTTCCGTGGAGCCATGGCGTCATCGCTCCGTGCTCTTCCGGTGGACCGGTTACTATCCGCTGCTGCCCGCGATTGCGAGGCGCGGGCTGTCCGGCGCGTCCGTTGCGGCAACGCCGGCAGTTGAAGTGATGTCGTCCAGTCGACGGCTGGATGGCGCCGGTTGTGACGGTGCCGCCCGCGGCTACTGCGATGCAGTCCTGCAAACGGTCGACTACGTGTTGAACGCAGGACGACGTGTCCTCATTGTGCGGCCACCTTTCACCTCTGAAGCCGAAAACGATCTTCAAGACGCGCTCGCGAATCGCGTCCACGATCGATTTGGCACCCGCGTGGATATTCGCTCCTTCGATCTCGGGAGAGACGACGAGTTGGCACAGTGGGGCAGAGGCAGCAACCCTCGCGTGACAGCGCACGAAACCGATCGGATCGCCGATCTGTTGACGACACCTCTCCTGGAACTCATGCGGTGAACCCGCACGGTCCCAAGAATCCGGAGCGGTCATTCGGCATTACGGTCGGCACCGTGCTGCTGTTTGCGGCGGCGTACTGGTTCTGGCGCGGGGCCGTTCAAAAGGCACTCATCGCAGGCGGCGTCGGCGTCGTGCTGGTTGTTCTTGGCGCGACCGCACCAAGATTGCTGAAGTGGCCAAGCGCCGTGTGGTGGTCTCTCGCGCGCACGCTTGGCTACGTCAACGCGCGCGTCATTCTCACCATCGTGTTTGTCTTTGTGCTTGCGCCGATCGGGTTGATTTGGCGCGTCATCGGCCGCGACCCCTTGGCGCGCCGGCGAAGCACGTCGACCGGCTGGTCACCGTACCCCGCACGATACCGATCGCACACGCATTTTCGTCGAATGTATTGAGGCAAGAATGGCCAAGAGCCGCGTCGTAAAAGAGTTCCTGCAGTTCCTGCGGGAGGAAAAGAAGTACTGGCTGTTGCCAATCGTGGTCGTGTTCGTGCTGTTCGGATTGCTCGTCGTGTTTTCGCAGTCGAGCGCGGTCGCGCCGTTTATTTACACGCTGTTCTAGCCTTTGCCACCGAGACACCGAGACACAGAGAAATGACTTGCACGAGACCTCCTTACAGAATCTCTCGGTGTCTCCGTGCCTCTGTGGCCCGTACGTAGGGGCAGTCCGTTTTTAGACCGTTATCCGGCTCCGTGCGCGAATT
>DASPWV010000079.1:0-9121 GCA_035637635.1 Vicinamibacterales bacterium
ATGACCGACGAGATGCTCGAGCTCGCGCGTGAGAATCAACGCAAGGCAGGCGTGCAGAATGTCGAGTTCCTCAAGGGCGAGATCGAGCGCATCCCGCTCCCCGACAACTCCGTCGACGTGATCATTTCGAACTGCGTCATCAATCTTTCCGCAGACAAGGACCGCGTGCTTGCCGAGGCCTTCCGTGTGCTGAAGCCGGGCGGCCGGTTTGCGGTGTCGGACGTCGTCGTGCGCGGCAGTGACATTCCGGAGACTCTCCGCAAGAACATGGAGCTGTGGATTGGGTGCGTCGCCGGCGCGCTCGCGGAATCTGAATATCGCGAGAAGCTTACGCGCGCGGGCTTTGCGAATGTCGACGTCGAGCCGACGCGCATCTATCAGGCGGCCGATGCGCGGGCGTTTCTCGAAGGGGCAGGCATGGATCCGTCGTTTGCCGAATCAGTTGACGGCCGCTTCATGAGCGCGTTCGTCAGAGCGACGAAACCCGGCGCGTCGTCATGTTGCACGCCGGGATGCTGTCAGTAACGGGTGCGACAGGTGCGACAGGTGCGCTCAGGTGCCTAGATGCGGTGCGGTGCACAGGTGCTCACGTGCGGAACACAGGTGCTGACGTGCGGAACACAGGTGCTGACGTGCGGAACACAGATGCTCGGGTGCACCCGGGCACCCGACCACCGCACCCGATCACCGCACCGCACCCGTGAACCTGAGCGCACCTGTCGCACCTGACGCACCTAGAACGTGTAACGGAGCGAGAGCTGCGTTTGCCGCGCCGTGCCGAGGCCCACGGTGCGATTGAGCGGGCCAAGCATGTAGCCGAACGTTCCGGCGGCGGCGTCCGTGAACGCCGCACCAGGTGCGCCGTTCGGCAGAGTGGCCGCAGGACTCTCGTAGTTCAACCGGTTCGCGATGTTGAAGATCTCGACGCGGAACTGGACGCCCTGCGTGGCGGTGAATCGCAGGTCCTTGCTGAACATCAGATCGACCTGCGCGAAGCCAGGACCGCGCAGGAAGTTGCGCGGCAGATTACCGAACGTGCCTGGCTGAGGCGTCGCAAATGCCGCGGGGTTCAGCCAGCGGACACCGTCTTTCAGGTAGGGATCGACTCCCGGCACGAGATCGGGCCGCTGCGTGCCGCGGCTGTTGCCACCAGGAATATTTGTGACGGTGATGCCGTTCGCCGTGATGTTGTCGGGCCGGCTGATGGTCACGTTGATCGGCACACCACTGCGTGCGTTCACAATGCCGCCCATGCGCCATCCGCCCTTCCACAGCCCCTCACCGGGAAGCAGATACACCAGTGAGCCGTTGAACGTGTGCGGGATGTCCTGGGGGTTGGTGCCGTAATCGGTCGCATAATCAAAGGTGTTCTGCGCGGTTCCCGCTTCGTTCGATCCCTGTGTCGTCCCCTTGTTGCGCGAATACTGATACTGCAATCCGCCCGTCAGGCCCGAGCGGAACCGCCGAGTGGCACTCAGCTGCACCGCATCGTAGTTGGCGCGGCCGCAGCCATGAATGGCGTTCCCGTTGATCGTCAACCCGTCGAGACAGCCCGAGGTTTTGTAATCCACCTGACCGACAGCAGGCGCCTCCCGAACACGCGTCGTGAAGTCGAGCGTATTGGCGACGCCCCGCAGAAACATGTCGCGCCCCTTGCTGCCGGTATAGCCCACGGTGAGATTCACTTCGCCAGGCAGCTCGCGTGAAACGCTGACGCCGTACTGAATGTTGTGTTCGTCAGGACGGTTGTGCGTGTAGCCGCGAATCGACAGGATGTTCTGATAAACCGACGGCGGCGCGGGATAGGCCAGACCATTGTTGGCCACGTCGGACGCACCGACACGTCGTCGCTCGATGTAGTTCTCGATCGGCTGAATGCGGTCTTCGAACTGGCCCGGGCCATAAAACCATCCCAGCCCCGCCCGCAGCGCCGTTTTGGTATTCAGCTGATACGCGGCCGACAAGCGCGGAGCAAAGTTGTTCTTGTCGGGATTGTAAAAATTGTCCGGATCGCTGCCGAACGCGTTGTCTTCGACAAAAAACGGCTTCGCCAGCTGGTTCTTCTCTTTGACGACCGAGTAGAAGTCGTAGCGAAGTCCAAGCTCCAGCGTGAGCCTGTCAGACGCGCGCCATGAATCCTGGGCGAAACCAATCAGGTAATACTGCTGCGGCGTGAAGACAGGCGAGTCGAGATTCACGGCAATCGAATTCGGACGATTGTCGATGAAGTCGTTGATGCTGTTGTAGGTGATCTCGGTGCTGCCGAGGAACTGGAATTGCCCTTCGATATTGCGATATTCGCCACCGAGCTTCACGGTGTGGCTGCCCTTGATCCACGTCAACGCATCGTTGAACGAGATCGAGCGAGGATCGAACAGCGATCCGGTCGTGGACGAAGCGCTCGACGCGCGAATCAACAGCCCGCTTCGGGCAATGCCAGTCGTTCCACGCGCGTCGATCGACGACGAAGTGAAGGAGCCTGACAGGGAGACGCCGACCGGATCGTATCCGGGGACAGCGCCAAACGCCAACGCGCTCGTCTGAGGCGCGTTGTACCCGACCTTGGCCTCGTTGACCATCCCATTCCCGATCACGCTCTGGTAGTTGAAGACCAGGTTCTGAGGCTTCTGCTTCGCGAGTACTCGCCGCGCCGTCACCGTGCGGTCCGGCGTATCGAGGCGGCCTTTACTGAACAAATACCTCGCATAGAACGACTGCGAATCGCTGAACCTGTGGTCGAGCCGGACTGACAGGGTATTTTCCACCTGCTCCGCCGTGCTGGTGTTTGTGGCGATGGCGACCAGCGGATTCGATGTCGCAATTGAGCTCTGTGGAAAACCACCAAGGAGCGGTGCGACCGCTCGGGTGCGGTCGGCATTTTGGCCCGCGCCGCTGCCCACGGGCTCACCAGCTAAAATCCGCCGCCGCGCTTCGTCGCTTGGCACCGCTTCGGTAAAGCTCAAACCGGTCTGCTGCCGCAGGCCTTCGTAGCTCCCAAAGAAGAACGTCTTATTGCGCACGATCGGGCCGCCGACCGAGCCGCCAAACTGATCGAGCGAGAGTTCCTGTTTCTTGTCGTCGTATTTGCTGGCCGCGTCGAGGGCGTCATCGCGCTTGTACTCGAACACCGAGCCGGTAAACCGATTGCCGCCGCTCTTGCTGATGACAGTGATATTGCCGCCGGCTCCAAGGCCGCTCTCCGCCGGCGCCAGCCCGGAGTTGACGCGAAATTCCGCGACCGATTCCATCGACGTTTGCAGCCGGAACTGGGAGCCGGTCGCGTTCAGATAGCCAGGGCTCGCGTCCCAGACGTAGCTGCCATCGACGCCGTCGTAATTGAGATAGTTCTGCTGGTTCGACTTCCCGTTGAACCGCACGCTCGCCCAGCCGCCATTGCCGTCGCTTGTCGCGCCCGTCGCCAATGTCATCAGATTGGCGAAGTTGCGTCCGTTCACCGGAAGGTTCTGCACTTCTTCCGGCGAGACGTTGACGCCAATCTTCGCGGACGAGATGTCAAGAACGGGTGCCGACCCGGAAACGGTGATCTGTTCAGCGAGCGCCGCAACGCCGAGCGTGGCATCGGCCGGCTTGATTTCACCGACGCCGAGCGCGACCGTCTCTGTCTTCGACGTGAATCCCTCGAGCTCGAAGCGCACCGTGTACCCGCCGGGGCCGAGATTGGTAATCGTGTAGCTGCCGTCGGATTCACTAACCGTCGTCCGGACGGCACCCGTCTGAACCGACGTGACCGTGATCGTCACGCCTGGCAGGGCGGCCTGACTTTGATCGAGCACTCTTCCGATGATTCGGGATTCTGTCTGTTGCGCGAACGAAGGGGCCGACAGGCTCAGCGCCGCGAGCGCGAGCCATGCCATTCGGGATCGAAAGTAGCTCATGTAGTGGTTCCCCCAGCTGGAATGTCCCACCTAAGGTAGCCACCGTATGTTTTCGGCTCGTGACGCGATGGTTTCAGGTTTGTAAACTCTCGCGCTTAACACCCACGCAACATTCGTATGACATCCTCGCGCGTGATGCGATTTCGCCTGATCCCCAAGGAAGAGAAGTTTTTCACCGATTTCATCACGCTTGCCGACCGCATCGTGTCGGCAGCGACGCTGCTCGAGCGCATGCTGGCGTCCGACCCGCCTGCATGGGAGACGGCGCTGCAGATCCGCCAGATTGAACACGAGTGCGATGGCATCGCGCACGAGATCATCCAGCGGCTCAACCGCACTTTCGTGACGCCCATCGATCGCGAAGACATCCATGCGCTCGCGACCTCGCTCGACGATGTGATGGATGCCATCGACGAGGCGGCTGCTGTCGTCCGACGTTTTCGGATCGCGTCCATCCGCTACGGGGCGCGTGAGCTTGCGTCGTTGATCTTTCAGTCGTCGATGCAGGTGAGAGCGGCGGTAGAGGCGCTCGAAAAGCGCCACGGCGTCTACGGACCCACCGTCGAAGTGAACCGGCTGGAAAACGCCGCGGACGATGTGCACGACGAGGCGCTGCGGCGGCTGTTCGAGGAAGAGCGCAACGCGATTAGCGTCATGAAGTGGAAGGAGATGCTGGATATCCTCGAGGATGGCACCGATCGCTGCGAGGATGTCGCGAACGTTCTCGAAGGCATCGTCGTAAAACACGGCTAACGGGGACAAACCGGTGGAACTGTTTCTCGTTGTCGTCGTGGTTCTCGTCGCGCTTGCGTTCGACTTCATCAACGGCTTTCACGACGCCGCCAACTCGATCGCAACCGTCGTATCGACGCGCGTCCTGTCTCCGGGGCGAGCCGTGGCTTGGGCGGCGTTCTTTAATTTCGTCGCTGCGTTTGGCTTCGGCACGGCGGTCGCAGCCACAATCGGCTCCGGGATGATCCACATCGAGGTGGTCACCTACGCCGTGATCATGGGCGGATTGCTCGGCGCCATCGTGTGGGATCTGATCACGTGGTATTACGGGCTTCCGACCAGCTCATCGCACGCCCTGGTGGGCGGCTACGCCGGGGCAGCCGTGGCCAAGGCTGGAACCGGAGTCATCATCGCGAGCGGATGGACAAAGACGCTCATTTTCATCGTCCTGGCACCCGGTATCGGGTTGATTCTTGGCCTGGCGATCATGCTGATCAATCTGTCGCTCTTTCGCGGCTTTGCGCCCGGGCGCGTGGACGCGTGGTTTCGGCGGCTGCAGCTGGTGTCTGCCGCGGCTTACAGCCTCGGTCACGGAACGAACGACGCCCAGAAGACGATGGGAATCATCGCGGGTGCGCTGTACGCGGGCAAACTGATTGACGCGTTTTTCATTCCCGTCTGGGTCATTCTGGCCGCGCACGCGGCAATCGCTCTCGGCACCCTGTCAGGGGGGTGGCGCATTATTCATACGATGGGACAGAAAATTACTCGCTTGCAACCAGTCGGTGGCTTTGCCGCTGAAACCGCGGGCGCAATCACCTTGTTTACCGCGTCGTCACTCGGCGTGCCGGTGAGCACGACGCACACCATCACCGGTGCGATAGTCGGCGTCGGCTCGACACGCCGGCTCTCGGCGGTGCGGTGGGGTATTGCTGGTCAGATTGTGTGGGCCTGGATTCTGACGATTCCGGCGTCGGCTCTGATTGCCGCCGTGTCGTACTACATCCTCGCCGCGATCGGGCTGCCGTAGGAGAAGTTTCCAGTTTCCAGTTACCAGTTCCCAGTTCAAAGTTCTAGTTCGAAGTTCTAGTTCAAAGTTGCGCGCCAGAACTGGTCACTAACCTTTGAACTGGCAACTGGCAACTCGAAACTCACGCGTCCACTTCCTCCGGCACATCGCGAATGGGCAGCTTGACGGTAAACACAGCCCCGCCCTTCTCGCGATTCGCTGCGGTCACGTCTCCCTGAAGCACGTTCACGAGATTCTTGACAATCGCAAGGCCGAGGCCCGTGCCCCCCGGGCGCGCCCGCGACTTGTCGACGCGATAGAAGCGCTCGAATACGCGTGCGAGATGTTCCTGCGGGATTCCCGGTCCATTGTCGGAGACGGCGATTTGATACCGGCCACCGGACAACGCGGCGGACACGTCGATGACGCCACCGGCGGGCGTGTACGCAATCGCGTTCTCGACCAGATTGCGGACAATGTCGTGGAGCTTTGCCGCATCGACAACGAATGAACACGCCTCGGGTGCGACCGACACGCGAATCGTCTGCTGTTTCTCGCGTGCCGCGGTATCGAAGTCTGTGACGAGGTTCTTGATGAGCGCTTCGACATCGCAGGGCGCGAGCTCGGCCAGCTCCTGGCCGGCATCGATACGCGCGAGCCGAAGGAGGTCGGCCACCAAGCGTTCCATCCGAGTGGTGTGGCGCTGGATGATCTCCAGAAATTGCCGTCGCGCGTCGGGATCGTCCGCTTCATCCCGCAGTGCTTCAACGTAGCCTTTGATCGCCGTGAGCGGCGTCCGCAGCTCGTGCGAGACGTTGGCGACGAAGTCACGGCGGATCTGATCCGCGCGCCGCAGGTCTGTGATGTCGTGAAGCACGAGGACCGCGCCGCGTCCGGCCGAGACGACCGGCGAGACCCGTGCGACGAGCGTGCGGCTCACATCCCGAACGAGCGAGAACTCGACGCCCTGCGATTGCTGTCCGGCGAGTACTGCCTTGATTTCGGCAACGATGTCGGGATGCCGGATCGCTTCGACGTACGTCCGATTGAGCACTTCGTGATCCATTCGGAGCATGCGGCGCGCCGCTTCGTTCACGTGCTGCAATCGGCCATGCTCGTCGACGACGAGCACGCCTTCGACCATGCTCGAGACGATGGCAACCATCCGCGTGCGGTCGCGCGCGAGCTCGTCGAGACGGCTGCCCAACGCCTGCACGGCGGCATCCATCGACCGCGCAACCTGGCCGATCTCGTCGTCTCCGTAATCAGGTGCCGGGCGTTTGAGGTCGCCCACTGCATACCGTCGGCCGACCTCGAGGATCGCGTTGAGGCGGCGCTCGAGCGGCGCCGTGAGCACAGACGACGCCACCAACGCTGCGACCAGAGCCCCGCCGATGCCGAGCGCCGTAATCGTCAAGAGCCGATTCCGCAACTCCTGATTCAGCGGACCGATCATCGTCATGAGAACAAAAAACAGCGCCAGAACGGCGCCGCCGAATGCGCTGAGAAGAATAGTCAGGCGATAACGCATTACCTAAAGTGCCTAGCGTGCCTAGCGTGCCTAGCGTGCTTAACGGCCTGGTGTGACAGGCACCCGAGGCACCGTAGGCACCGTAGGCACCGTAGGCACCGTAGGCACCTTAGGCACCTTAGGCACCTTAGGCACTCTAGGCACTCTAGTCCTCCTTTAGCTTGGTGCCGGATCTACGAGCTTGTAGCCGAATTGCTTGACGGTGACGAGTGCATCTTCGAGAAGCGGCACTTTCTCACGCAACCGCCTGACGTGAACATCGACGGTCCGCGTGCCTCCGGTGTACGAGTAGCCCCAGACATCGGTGAGCAGCAGGTCACGCGACAAGACCCGGCCGCGGTGTTGCATCAGATACTGCAGCAGCAGAAATTCCTTGGCGGTGAGCTTGACCTCCGAGTGATCGACGCGGACGATGTGGCGCTCGACATCCACAATGAGCGGCCCGTATAACAGGCGGCTGTCTGCGGTCGCGGTGCGCGTGGTCCGCCGCAGCAACGCACGCACGCGCGCGACCACTTCGTTCGGACTGAATGGCTTCGTGATGTAGTCGTCGGCGCCGAGCTCCAGACCGACAATTCGATCCGATTCTTCGGCTTTCGCGGTCACCATGATGATGGGTGTCGCCGCGGCGTTCTCGTCGCTGCGAACCGCGCGACAGACCTCGAGGCCGTCGAGACCGGGCAACATCAGATCGAGGAGGAGAACGTCCGGCGGCGCCGTGCGGATGCGGGGCAGCACGTCGCGTCCCGATGAAACCACGTCGGCGTCGAAGCCCGCTTTCCGCAGATAGTGCGCGAGGAGGCTTGCGATGTCTGGATCGTCTTCAGCAACGAGAATGCGCGGCATCGACAGGAGTATAGACGAGTGTCCTGTGCCGGCTTCAGCGGGTGGCGCCGATCGAAGACGATCGGCCGACCTCGAGCAGAGCTAAATCGCTGAAAACGCGATTTTTCTGCGCGCTCCGGGTGTGGCATGTTCCTTGGACTAGGCGATGCCAGGAGGATTGCACTCATGATGAAAGCCATTGGCGGATCGGCCCTCGGGGGTCTCGCAGCGGGCCTGCTGGCTCTCGTTGCATCGGCCCAGGGACGTCCGGCGCCTGCGGATCCATGGGCCATGCAGGCGGCCAATGCGCCGCGTGCCATGACCGTGGCAGACACGCGCGCGGCCAGCACGGCGACGACCAATGCACCCACGATGGTGCAGTGCGAGCCGCAGCAGGAAGCCGTGCTTCGTCGATCGGTCGTGGCCGGTCGTGAGGTAGCGGAGGTGACCTGCATCAGCACGCGTGGCGGGTATGGTGATGCGGCGTACCTCGACGGCCGCAGCAATTACAGCCAGTCCGACATCGTCACGCAGCCCGCGGCGCGGCCGCGCGTCGTGCGACAGGTCGTTTCGACCCAGCCGCGCAGCTACTCGCGGCAGTCAGTTGAGCGATCGAGCGGACGCTCGTGGAAGAAGACCGCGCTGATCATCGGCGGCAGCACCGCGGCGGGTGCCGGGATCGGCGGCCTCGCGGGCGGCAAGAAGGGCGCGCTCATCGGTGCCGCAATCGGCGGCGGCGCGTCGACCATCTACGAAGCGACGAAGCGTCACTGAACGAAGTAAATCGTTCGTCATGTGCCGCGTGGACCAACGGCATTGCCACCGGCCTTCCCAGCGAAGGCGGTGGCGTTTGCCTGTACGGTCGAACCTGCGCCGCGTTCTCGGATACTTTTTCGTTGTGAATTCAGGCGGCCGTTTTCGTCAGCCTGATTAGGTCCGCGAAACTCCCCGACTCCGTTATCATCGAAGGCATGATGCGACTGTTCACGTGTGCAGTGCTCTGCACGTTCGCAATTGCGGCGCGCGCGCAGCCGACGGACGTCAGCCGCGTCGGGCCTCAGGTCGGGTCGCGAGTTCCGGCGTTTACCGCCGTAGATCAGTTCGGCAAGACACGCACGCTCGCGTCGC
>DASPWV010000080.1:0-6552 GCA_035637635.1 Vicinamibacterales bacterium
ATCCGAAGGTCTCGTCCTCAGCGTCGCGCATGTGGGTGCCACGGTGGCGCCGATCTCACGCGATTCCGTCGTGGAAGTCTTCACTCTGCTCGAAGGTCTCGAGCTCGTGGCCACGCGCGCTGCCGCCGAACGTGCAGCGCCGGACGCTCTCGAAGAGATCGAGGGACTGGTGCGCGGAATGGACGACGCGCTCGCGGACGGGGCGCCGCAACGCTGGGCCGATCTCAATACTCAATTTCATCTACGCATCAGCGAGGCCGCCGGCATGCCGCTGCTGCAGCAGATGATGCAACGTGCGCTCGATCATTGGGATCGCGTACGGCGCTTCTACTTCAATGGAGTTCTCGTGCATCGCGCCCGGCAGGCACAGGTCGAGCATCGCCGCATCTTGGCGCAACTGCGCGCGCGCGACTTCGAAGGTCTGCAGCGCACCATCCGCGAGCACAATCAGAACGCGCTCAAAGCGTACACGACGTACCTGGCCAGCAGGCCCGAGCGGGAAGGAGCCGCCACGCGATGAGCGTAGCGCGCTATAAGCGGATTGCAACGCTCAAGACGGCGGAGGCCTTCTCGCGGCATCTGGCGGACGGCGGCATTTCCATCGGGTTCGACACGGAGCTGCTTCATCCCTCGCCGCTCGCCGAGCCTCTCGATTACGACGGCATTCGCATCGGCAATCGCTTCTGCATGCTGCCGATGGAAGGCTGGGATGGCACGAGAGACGGCGAGCCAAGCGATCTCACGCGCCGGCGCTGGCAGCACTTCGGTCAGAGCGGCGCGAAACTGATCTGGGGCGGCGAAGCGGTTGCCGTTCGTCATGATGGCCGCGCCAATCCCCATCAACTGCTCATCAGCGAGCACACCGAGCGCGCGCTTGCAACGCTTCGCACCGAGCTCGTTGCGGCACACGTCGAACGTTTCGGCCGAACGGCGGGCGACGATCTGGACATCGGCCTGCAACTGACGCATTCCGGGCGCTACTCGCGGCCGAACAGCTCAGAACGCGCGGAGCCTCGGGTGGCGCATCTGCATCCGGTGCTCGATCGGCGCTTTCCATCGGGAGTCCATCTGTTCAGCGATGAGGAGCTCGATCGCCTGGTGGAGGACTACATTCGCGCCGCGCGCATCGCCTACCGCATCGGCTTTCGCTTCGTGGATATCAAACACTGCCACGGGTATCTCGGTCACGAGTTGCTCAGCGCAAGAGGACGGCCGGGCCGATATGGCGGGAGCTTCTCCAATCGGACACGCTTTCTGCAGAGCATCGTCGAAGGCATTCGCGCGTCGGTGCCGCGACTGCGAATTGGCGTTCGTCTGTCTGCAGTGGACTCGGTTCCGTATCGCAAGAACGCGGCGGGCACGGGTTGGCCGGAGGTTCCTCCCGATCAATACGAGTACGCCTTTGGGCTGCTGCAGAACGGAGATGTGGACGATGCCGCGCTCGAAGACAGCCGGCAGCTGCTGCGCCTGATTCAGGATCTCGGCATCCGCCTCGTGTGCATCACGGCAGGTACGCCGTACTACAACCCTCATCTGCTGCGACCGGCGTTGTTTCCTCCGATCGATGGTTACGATCCGCCTGAGGATCCGCTTCACGGGGTCGCCAGGCACATCACGACGACGGGCCGTCTCAAAGCGGCGTTTCCGAATCTGATCTTCGTTGGCTCGGGCTACACCTATCTGCAGGAATGGCTTCCGCACGTGGCGCAGTTCAGCGTGCGCCAGGGCCTGACCGATTTCGTGGGCGTCGGCCGCATGGTTCTTGCGTATCCCGACATGCCGGCCGATGTGCTGGCGGGACGGCCGCTGCGGCGGAAATCCATGTGCCGAACGTTCAGTGACTGCACGACCGGGCCGCGGCTTGGCCTCGTGTCAGGCTGTTTTCCTCTCGATCCGCTGTACACCCAGCATCCGCATGCCGCGACTGTGCGCGATGCGAAAACGCCGACGCGAACATGACTGACGCCACTCGTCCGCGCCAGCAGCAGATTCTCGCGGTCGTGACCGCGTTTCTCGCGCTCTTTGCGATCGTGGGATTCGCGTTGTACGGATTGCCGCGGTTCTATCCGTTCTACGTGCAGGAGCTCGGATGGACGCGCCAGCAGGTCACGTCGGGCAATGCCTACAGCAAGATCGCGGTGGCAATTGCCTTCGGCTTTCTCGCCGGCCGGTTTGTCGATCGATTCGGACCGCGGCGCCTCATGCTCGCGGGCATCGTGATGGCCGGCGCCGCGCTCGTCGGATTGTCGTACGTCACGACGCTGAGCGCGTTTTACTTTTTCTATTGTTTCAACGCGCTCGGATACGTATTTGGCGGTCCGCTGCCGAATCAGGTGCTGCTGTCGCGATGGTTCGACCGCGCGCGCGGCAAGGCGATGGGGATCGCGTATCTCGGAATCGGTGCGGGCGGCGCGATTGTTCCGCTGCTGGCGCTGTTCCTCACGCAGAACTACGGCTGGCGGGAGGCCCTGCGGATTCTGGGATTGATGATGATTGCGGTCGCGTTGCCGGGCGCCTATTTCGTCCGCGAGCCGCCTTCGCTCGCAGCGGGTGCTGACGCGAGCTTCGGCGGGCCAGGGCCGCCTTCGCTCCCATCACTCAAAAACATTCTCACGCGCGCGCCGTTTTACTTCCTGATGATCGGCAGCATGGCGTCAATCGGCGCCGTGGGCGGCACGGTGCAGAACCTGGCGCTCTATTTGAGCCTCGACCGCAAACTGCCGCAGTCGGCGGTCGACGGCACGCTCTCGCTCGTCTTGACGGGTAGTCTGGTGGGTCGGCTTCTCATGGGTTGGCTTGCCGATCAGTGGCCGCGCAAACGCGTGATGCTCCTCATCTATGTGATCGTCGCGCTCGCCATTCCGCCGCTCTTCTACGCAGACACGTCCGGCATGCTGAGTCTTGCGGCGTTTCTCTTCGGCATCGGGCTCGGCGGCGACTACATGATCATCCCGCTGATGGCCGCGGATCTGTATGGCCTCGCGATCATGGGTCGTGTGATGGGCGTGGTGCTCACGGCCGACAGCGTGGCCGAAGCGCTGGTTCCGATGCAGGTCGCGGCGATCCGCGATCAAACCGGCAGTTACGCAGGCGGCTTTCTGGTGCTTGTCGTGCTGGCCGCCATTGGCGCTGTGGCGGTCAGCCTGCTGCCACGCGCGACGCCGGCCGTGGCACCAGCGGCGGCGAGGCGTCAGGTGCCGGGCATGTGACGAGTTTCACAAGGAGGCGAAATCGTTCGATTTTGGTTAACTTTACCGGTAAAGCTTGACAGACAGCCGTTGGCCCCGTATGAATGCCGGCTGACAGGAGGAGCTCGATGGCCCCGCTACTCATTCACGAAGCTGAAAAGCGTCAGGCGCTCGAAGAGGTGCTGCACAGCGCAACGTTCGTGCGCGCCAGTCAGGTGCGCAACTTTCTCCGCTACATCTGCGAAATGGAATTTGCCGGCCGCGCCGACACGCTCCACGAGTACTTGATCGGCGTCGAAGCGCTCGGGCGGCCCGACGCGTACTCGACCGACGAGGACTCGAGCGTCCGCCGTCGCGCGTATGCGCTGCGGCGCAAGCTCGATCAGGTGTACACGACCGAGCTCGCGCACGCGCGCGTGCGCATCGCGGTGCCGAAAGGCAGCTACGTGCCGATGTTCATGCCGAATCATCCGGCCACGCCACCGCCGGTCGAACGACGGCCGCACCCGCAGCAGGCCGCAGCCAGGTGACGACGGTGAGAGGACGGATCGCGTCCGGCGCTCTCGTACTCTGCCTGCTGTCGTTCGCGTCCGCCCAGCAATCGACTGGCGCCGGCCAGGCGTCGACATCGAATCCGGAGCAAACGGCGCGACTGAAGTGGTTTCACGAAGCCAAGTACGGCCTGTTCATTCACTGGGGGCTCTATTCAATTCCCGCAGGCGAGTGGAAAGGCAAGCGCATTGTCGGTCTGGGCGAATGGATCATGAACCGTGCGCAGATCCCCGTGCGCGAATACGAGCGGCTGGCCGCCGGCTTCAGCCCCTATCACTTCAACGCGGACGACTGGGTGCAACTCGCCCTCGACGCCGGCATGAAGTACATCGTCATCACGTCGAAACATCACGACGGTTTTGCGATGTTCGACTCGAAGGTGACGAGCTACGACGTGGTGGACGCGACGCCATTCAAGCGAGACATTCTCAAGGAGCTCGCCGACGCGTGCGCGAAGCGCGGCATGCGTCTGGGGTTCTATTACTCGCAATCGCAGGACTGGCACGAACCGAATGGCGCGGGCAATACGTGGGATTTTGGTCCGGACGAGAAAAAGGACTACGACAAGTATCTGCGCGAGAAAGCGGAGCCGCAGGTGCGCGAGCTGCTGACTGGCTACGGCCCCGTGGCGCTGATTTGGTTCGATACCCCGCGCATGATGACGCCGGAACGCGCACAGCGATTCACCGACATCGTGCGGAAGCTGCAGCCGGCGACGCTCATCGATGGCCGTCTGGGTGTGCCTGGCGACTACGCGAGCACCGGCGACAATGTGATTCCGCCGGAGGTGCAGTACGACGCGTGGGAAACGCCCGCGACGATCAATCACACGTGGGGCTACAAACATTACGAACTCGATTGGAAATCTCCCGGCCAGATTGTCTTCAAGTTGATCGACATCGTCAGCAAGGGGGGCAACTATCTTCTGAACGTCGGTCCGATGTCCGATGGCGTCATTCCGCCGCCCAGCCAGGACATTCTGCGCGCGGCCGGCAAATGGCTGAAAGCGAACGGTGAAGCGGTGTATGGCGCCGGGCCCACGCCCTTTGGCGACGAGCTCGCGTCGCCAGCGGCCAAGGGCGCACAGAACATTCGCGGCGAGCCGCTCTATCTCGCACATCCCGAATGGCGAGTCACGACGAAGCCGGGAAAGCTGTATTTCACGTTCTTCGACGAGCCGCGTGCGCCATTCGAGTTGCCCGCGATGAAAAACGCGGTCAAGCGCGCGTATCAACTCGCCGATAATGCACCGGTCACAATCACGACAGAAGGCAACAAGCGCTTTCTCAACGTCACGCGACCGATTCTCGACCCGATGGCGACCGTCGTCGTTGTCGAGATTGAGGGCGATCGCGTCTCGCGACTGGAGCCCACGCAAAAGTAGTCGCTCGAGAAGCTGGTGACGAAGACGATCGTCTGCGTCGTCGCGGTACTGCTGGCGCCCGGTGGCGTTGTCGCGCAAACCAATGTGGGCCAGATTTCCGGAGTGGTGCGCGATCCTTCCGGCGGCGTCCTCCCCGGCGTCGCCATTACGATCGTCAATGTCGACACGCAGTTCATCAGAACCGAAACCACCGACGAACACGGCGCGTACGTTGTCACCAATCTGCCTGTTGGCGACTATTCGGTAACGGCGGAACTCGAAGGCTTTCGAAAAGCGACACGAACTGATTTCGCCGTGACCGCCGACGGCCGACTCACGGCCGACTTCACGCTCAACGTGGGACAGATGACCGAGACCGTTCTCGTGCGGGCCGTGCGCGGCGAACAGGTCAACCGCACGTCCGGCGAGATCGCTCGCGTCATCGACGGCGATCAGGTGCGTGATCTTGCCTTGTCCGGCCGCAACTACATCGAGCTCGCGACGCTGATCCCAGGCGCGGTGCAGCTCGAGGACGACCCGATGGTGCTGACGACAAGCCTGAGCGCAAGCGGCGCTGCGATTAACGGCGCGCGTGGGAACAGCGGCAACCTGACCGTGGACGGCGGGTTCAATCTGGATTCCGGGTCGAACGCCAGTCAGATCAGCAACGTCGGGCTGGAGTTCATCGATCAAGTGAAGATCCAGACCTCGAATTTCTCGGCGGAGTACGGCAGAAACTCGGGTCCGGCCATCAACGTGGTGACGCGGAGCGGCACGAATCGGCTGCGCGGCAGTGTGTTCGAGACGTACCGCGATGAATCGCTCGATGCGGCAGAGTTTTTCGCGCCGCGCGACGACAACGGCCGCCCGATCAAAGGCCAGCTTCACTTCAACGACTACGGAAGCTCGCTGGGCGGCCCCATTCGCCGCAACAAGGTCTTCTTTTTCGGCGGCCTCGAGCTCAAGAGCCTCGATCGCGTCGACGGTCCGACGCGCCGCACGCTGCCCAGCCTGGCCGAGCTCGGTGGTGATTTCTCGGCTCGACTTGCGGGTGCCGACGGCACCATCGGAACGGCTGACGATAGCTCCGTGACCGACCAACTGATCGATCCGGACACCGGCGAAGCGTTTCCCGGGGGGATCATTCCGCAAAGCCGGATCACGCCGGATGGACGCGCAATCGCACGTATCTATCAGGCCATGATCGAGCGGGCGCTGAAGTACACGAACTCGCCCACAGGAAATAACGCGACGTTTCAGCTGGATTTTCCGTTCGACTGGTATCAAACGTTCCTGCGTCTCGATTACCGCTTCAACGATCGACAGAGCGTGTACCTACGCTATCTGCACGATCGGTACGATCTGCACGAACCGCGCGGCACGTTCATCAACTCGCAACTGCCAACGATTCCCACGCGACGTCTGAGGCCTGGCGACAGCTACCAGATT
>DASPWV010000081.1:0-5181 GCA_035637635.1 Vicinamibacterales bacterium
GCTCTCGAGCTGACACTCCTCGGCGAAGACGTTGCGGACGCCGGCCGACGCCTCGCTCCCAATCGTGATGCCGCCGTGGCCGTTGCGCATTCGGCAGCGCTCAATGACGATGTTCTCCGACGGCGCTTTCACACGGCGCCCGTCGGCATTGCGTCCCGCTTTGATGGCGATACAGTCATCGCCTGTGTCGAAAACGCAGTTCGTGATCAGCACGTCGGTGCACGACTCGGGGTCGCAACCGTCGGTGTTCGGGCCCTCGGACTTGATGTCCAAGTCCTTCACCGTGACGTTGCGGCAGAGCACCGGGTGCGCCTGCCACATGGGCGAATTCCGCAGTCTCACGCCCTCGATGAGGATGTTGGTGCAGCGGTACGGCTGAATGAACATCGGCCGGAGATAGTGGCCGGCGCCGAAGATGCGCTGAGCGACGGGAGTGCCGCGGTCGACCATGTCCAGCAGCGCAGCTCGGTCCGCGTCCTGGTTGGGATCGCCGCGCCGCCAGCCGCAATTGGTCCGTCCTTTCCATGGCCACCAGTGCTCGCAATCCGCGTTGCCGTCGATGGTGCCTGAACCGGTAATGCCGATGTTCTCCTGCTCGTAGGCGTAAATGAACGGCGAGAAGTTCATGAGCTCCATCCCTTCCCACCGCGTGAAGACCAGCGGGTACTTGGCGGCGTCGCGCATGAACCGGATAGTGCCGCTCGACATCACATGCAGGCTGACGCCGCTCTTCAGCTCGATCGCACCGGTGAGGAACTCGCCCGCGGGGACGACGACGCGTCCACCGCCCGCGCGGCGGCATGCGGCAATCGCGGCACGGAACGCGGCGGTGTTGTCTTTGACGTTGTCGCCCACCGCGCCGTATTTCGTGACATCGAAGTCGCGTGCGGCGAAGACAGGCGGTTTGATGCGTGCGAGGATGCGCGGCACCTCGCGCCAGGGATCGTCGAGCGCCTGCGCATCGAGCCGCGCCGGGAGCGGGTGAGCTGCAATCGCGACGCCGGCCGCTATGGTTTTCAGGAATTCACGGCGTGAGCTCATGGGTAATGTCGCCTATGGTTATACGCCAGTGGGCCGCAGGCTTGATTGGCGATGCCCAAAGTGGTAACACCACTCTCGCGCAGGGAGGGCCGATGCGTCTACAGCTTCATTTCATGGTGAGCGCCGCCGCCGCGATGTGGCTGGCCGCCGGGCCGGCCGCCGGTCAGGAGTTTCGCGGCTCGATTGCGGGCACGATCGCCGACAGCTCGGGGGGCGTGCTGCCTGGCGTCTCGCTGACGGTGACCAATGCCGCGACGGGTATTGTGCAGACCGTCGTCACCGACGACAAGGGCGCGTATCAGGTGCGCTACCTCAATCCGGGCACGTATACAGTGGCCGCCGAGCTGCAAGGCTTCAAGAAAGTCGTGCGCTCGGGCAACGACGTGCGTGTCGGCGAAGTGCTGCGCGTGGACATCGTTCTCGAACCGGGAGGGATCGGAGAGACGGTGGTCGTCACGGGAGACGTGCCGCTCCTCAATACGACGACCGGAATCACGGGGACGACGGTCGACAGCAAACAGATCGCGGAGCTGCCTCTTGGTGACGGCACGGCTTACATGCTCACGCGCCTGGCGCCCGGCATCATGGACTCCTCCGACCTGCACTTCGCCCGGCCTGCCGACAACGCCAATCTGGGCGGCATCGTGGCCAACGGCGTGCAGGGCGGCAACGAGTTCTCCATCGACGGGGCGCCAAACGTGTCGAACGCGCGCGGCGTCGGCTTTTCGCCGCCGTCTGATGCGATCGAGCAGTTTCAGGTGCAGACGAACGCGTTCGACGCGCAAATGGGGCACACTGCCGGGGCCGTCGTGAACCTGGCGCTCAAGAGCGGCACGAACGACGTGCGCGGGTCGGCGGCATATTTCAATCGCGACGGCAGCCGTACGGCCACACCGCTCCTCACCGAGCGCGCCGGCGGCACGAAGCCGACGCGCGAGTACAACCGATACACGGCGACCGTTGGCGGACCCATCGTGAGAAGCCGGACCTTCTTCATGGGCGCGTTCGAGCATCTCCGTGACGTGCAGCCCGAACCTGCGTACTACACGGTGCCGACGGAGAAGATGCGTCGCGGAGATCTCAGTGAGTTCTCGACGCTGATCTACGACCCGCTGACGGCGAGCGGTACGACCGGCGCGCGGACGCCGTTTGCCGGCAACCAGATTCCCGCGTCGCGCATCGATCCGGTTGCCGCCGCCTACGCGTCCTACTATCCGCTGCCCAATCGGCCGGACACCGAGAGCAACTACTTCACCAATCAGCTGCGGCCCTATGACTACAACGCGGGAATGGCGCGGGTCGATGACAACCTCGCGCAATCGAGCCGGCTCTTCGCCACCGCGTATTGGAACAAACGACGCGAGGATCGCTACAACTGGGCGAATGGCGCAGCGAACGCGACAGGCGAAGGCGAGATCAACGGGTTTCTCGTCACACAGGGCTACGACTTCCGGACGAACCTCGGGTTGAACGGTGGCTACACAGCGCCGCTCAGCCCGCGGCTGCTGTTCGATGTTCGCGCGAGCCTTGCGCGATTCGGCGAGTACCGGGATCCGGCGCAAGTGTTCGATCCGGCCAAGCTTGGCTTCTCAGCAGCCGCGCTTCAACTCAGCCGCGGGTACGAATACTTGCCGCTCGTTACGTTCGGATCGTTCAGCACGACGAACTCGAACTCGACGATTGCTTCGCTCGGTTCACAGCGATCGGACTGGGGAAACGGGTTCGACCGGCCGATGGTGACGTTCTCACTCGCGCCGACGCTCACGCGCATTTGGAGCGGCCACACCGTCCGTGCCGGGTACGATCTGCGGCTGCAGCGCTGGACGATCGTCAACGACGGATATCCCGCTGGCCGCTTCGCGTTCAACGGCGCCTACACGCGCGCGAGCAACTCGGCCACCCTGAACGATCGCGCGCAGTCGTGGGCGCAGTTCCTTCTCGGCCTGCCGACAGTCGCCAGCGCGAACGTCGCGACGCCGGGATCGACAGCCAGCCAGTTCGAGTCTGCGGCGCCGGGCGAGTTCCGGCAGCAGTATCACGGCGTGTTTGTGCAGGACGACTGGCGCGTGTCGCCGAGGTTGACGCTCAACCTCGGGATGCGGTTCGAAATCAATCCGGGCATGACCGAGGCGGAGAACCGCAACCTCGCCGGATTTGCCACCGCCATTTCGAACCCGATTGAGACCGCGGCTCGCGCGGCCTATGCGCGCAATCCGATCCCTGAGATTCCCGTGAACAGCTTCAGGGTGCCCGGAGGGTTGCTCTTTGCCGATGGCCCGGTCTACAAGACGCTGACGAAACCGCTGCCGCGCGGCGCCGTGTCGTACCTTCTCAACGAGCGCACCGTCGTCCGCGGCGGCGTCGGCCTGTTCTCGTACGATCTGTTCTTCGATGCCATCAACCAGCAGGGGTTCTCGATCGGGACGCCGGTGCTCACGACGGCCGACAACGGCCTCACGTTTACCGGCGCGACGCTGACCAATCCGATTCCGGGCGGGCAACTCGTGCAACCGGTGGGCGCGGCGAACGGGCTCGCCAGCGGGCTGGGCCAGAACCTCACAGGAAATTCACCCGCCGCCGGTGGTCCGGTCACGAGCAACAATCTCGTGAACGCGGATCGCAAGGCGCCGTACTACACGCGGTGGGAAGCCGGTGTCCAGCATGATTTCGGATCGGGATGGGTGGCTGTAGCGACGTACACAGGATCGCGCGGCGTCAACCTGCCGGTGTTCCGCGACATCAACAACATTCCCCTGCAGTACATGTCGACGTTGCGCTCGCGCGACACAGGCAACGAGACGTTCCTCACCGAGCCGGTGCCCAATCCCTTCGCGGGGCTGCTGCCGGGCAGCACGATCAATGGCGCAACAGTCCAGCGGCAGCAGCTTCTCAGGCCGTTCCCGGAATTCGGCACGTTCGGTATCGAGCAGTACACCGGCTCCGACTCGTACCACGCGGCCAGCCTGCAGCTCGAGCGCCGATTTCGCAACAACAACTCGCTGACCATTCAGTACACGCGATCGAGAACGCGGGATCGGCTGAAGTACCTCAATCCGCAGGAAGAGGCTCTCGAGGATCGCGTCTCACCCAACGATCGCCCGAATCGTTTCTCGGTCGCGTCAAGCGTGATACTGCCCTTCGGGCGTACGCACAAGTGGGGTCACGAGTGGAGCGGCCCAATCGAGACGCTCCTTGGCGGCTGGCAGGTGAGCGGTACGTATCAATACCAATCCGGATTTCCGCTGGTGTGGAACAGCGGCTACTGGGATGCGAGCTGCGGAGATCCGACAACGCTCGTGTCGAATATCGGAAAGAAGGTGAACGGTCAGATTGCCGGACTCGACGCGCCGGCGTGGGACGTCTCATGCTTCTACTTCCATGACGCAGCGGTCAAGACTGCGGGTACCGACGATCCAGCGAAGCAGCGGAACGATCCGCGCATCCAGCTTGCGAACAACGTGCGGTATTTTCCATCGACCCTGCCGCACGTCCGGACTGACCAGCTGCACCTGCTGGATTTCGGTCTGTTCAAGAATTTCTCAGCGCCCCACGGCATCAGAATGCAGGTGCGGCTGCAGTGGATCAACGCGCTCAACTACACGGTGCTGTGGAATCCCGACACCAACCCCCGCAACGCGCGGTTTGGGTTCGTCAATCAGGATCGCAACAATCCGCGCGATCTGCAGCTCGGGCTGCGCGTGACTTTTTGAGCGTGAGGGCCGATTTCACGGCAGGCGCCTTATTCATCTCCGAACACACACCGCCGAAAAAGGTTGAATGGTGCCGCGCCCGCTACTATGCTCACCTGCGTTCAGGGAGGCACACCATGAGAGCACGCGTCATTCGAGATCGAGCAGGCTTCACGCTCATCGAGCTGCTGGTCGTAATTGCAATCATTGCGATTCTGATCGGACTGCTTCTTCCCGCCGTGCAAAAGGTTCGGGACGCCGCGGCGAGGGCGAAGCAGATTCCGCAGCTGGCGCCGTTCGCCGAGCTCGTCGACATGGTCCTCGACACGTCCGAGGAGACCGCGCGAGGTTTCATCATGGACCTCGGCGACCTATCGCAGATCGCCACGAACGACACGCAAATCAATTTCGCCAGATTGGTTCCTTTCTGTGACGGCAGCGTCAACGTCGC
>DASPWV010000082.1:0-8571 GCA_035637635.1 Vicinamibacterales bacterium
GCCGACATCGAACGCGCGGCGCTGTGGGCGCCGCCACCGGTTCACGTCGCAGGCGCTGCCACAATCGACGGCACCGTCAAAGGCGCACCGACGCAGTTCGTGTTGAACGCGACCGTCGCCGCGCCTGCCGCTGAAGTCGGCCGTGAACACCGCGTGCGGCTGCAGGCGCTCTCCGAGCTCAGTCCGAACGGCCTCAAAGTGAGCAAGGCCGTTCTGCATCCGGCGACGGGTGGCGAGGTCGTCGCGGCGGTCGATTTTCCATTTGGAAAATCAACGCCGTGGTGGCTCACCGCCAACTATTCGGAGCTGGATGCGGCAACGGCATTCCGTCTCGCAGAGGTCGACCCGCTGCCGTTTGGCGCGGCAATCAAAGGCACGGTCCGCCTCGACGCGAAACCGGGGCAACCGTTTCGGCTCGAGATTCACAACTCGTCAACGCCACGCACGGCCCGTGGTACGGCGCCTCTCAGCGGCGACGTCGAGTTCTTTGTCGAAGGCAACCGCTGGCGCGCCGGTCAGCGGCATCGGATCGGCGCGACCGCGGTGAGCGGGCGGCTGGCCGGGACCTGGAATCGCCAAGTCGTGACGCGGTCGACCTTTAGCGGCCGTCTTGACGTCCGCACTGGAAATGTCGGCGAAGCCGCGCGATACGCCGCTCTGTTCGGGCTGACAACTCCGGCGATCGTGCGCAACAGCAGCGGTCCCATGGATGCGCTCGTCGATGTGACGGGTCAGTTCAACGCCCCGCGGTTTATCGGCACCGCGCACACGACGGGTCTTGACGTGCCAACGTTCGGGCATGCAGCGTTTACGGCAAATTTCGATGCCTCCGCCCGCGCGCTCAACGTTACGAACATCGACGGCACGGTCGGGACCGCGCAACTCAAAGGCGATGTTCTCGCCAATTTCAGCACTCGCCAGCTCGGTGGCTCGCTTGCGATCGACGCGCCGTCAGCCCGCGATCTGCTCACCGGCGTGCCCGAAGCGCTGCAGCTCGAAGGCGCGTTGGCGGCAACGGCATCGCTCGGCGGCACCGTCGACACGCCGGACATCGCAGCAGACGTCGTCGGCACAGGCATGACGCTCGGGGGTCAGCCCGTCGATTCGCTGACCGCGAAAGCACGCGTGCTCGGCAACGATGTGATTGTCGAGTCGCTCACACTGACGCAAGGAGCGGGATCGCTGACCGCAAGCGGCCGCTATTCGATGACGGCGCGGACGTATACGGTCGATCTGCAAGGCCAGGGAATCGAGTGGCAAGGATCAATCGGACAGCTAGGCAATGCAAAAGCGCGCTTTTCCGTGCGCTTCACTGGTTCGGGGAACATCGATTCTCCCACGGGCGAAGGCACTATCGATTTCGATCTGACCGGTGGACTTGCCGGCGCGCTGGTGGGACACGGCACCGCAAACGTGCGACTCAACGGCGACGTGGCGCTCGTGACGACGACGATTCCGTCGCTTGGGGCGTTCATCGACGCGAAGATCACGCCGCGGCAGCCATTTTCGTACGACGCGATCCTTGTCGCCAATCGCATCGATATCGAACAACTGATCCGCCTCTCCGGCCTTCATGAGGGGTATGTCACCGGGACGGCGAGCCTCAGCGCGACCGCCAGTGGTGTCTTGAGCGACCCGCGCAACTCGCATGTCTTCATCAACCTTCAGGACATCGCTGCGGCGGTCGAGGGCGTCACGGTCAAGCTCGCCGCCCCTTCGCGGCTGTCATGGGACGGCACGGGCCTGACAGTCGACACGCTCGATCTCAGCGTCGGCGAGACCGGCCGCTTGCACGCGTCGGGACGTCTCGCTGAAACGGGGGCCGCAAAGTGGGACAGCACCTTCAGCGGCGAGTTGGGTGATCTGCTCCGAATAGGCCGCCCCTTCGGCGTGCCTCCCGAGCTTCAGGCGTCAGGTCCCGTCAACATCGTCTGGCAATCGACAGGAGGGCTCGATCAATCTGTCGCAACGATGCAGCTTGCCGGCGGGTCGGTAACGTGGGGCACGTTGCCTAGCGTCACCAACCTCACGGTTGACGCGCGCTTCAACGGCAGCACGCTCGACGTCTCGAGGCTGACAGGGGAGTGGCAAGGCGGAGGAATCGAAGGCACCGCGTCGATTCCTCGCGGAGTGCTGGAAGGGCGAACGGGAACCGCGACACCGGCACAGGGCTTCGCGAAGCTGCGAGTGGTGGGACTGACCGAAAACGCCTTTGCGCCATGGATCGGGCCAGCTGCGCTGAAAAACATAGACGGGCGATTGTCGGCCACGCTTGACGCGACCATCACGACCGCATCGCTCGAAGGGCTATCGGGCAATCTCACACTCGACGAGGCCAGCTTCACCGTTGCGGCTGTGCCGGTCGAGCAAGCACGGCCGTCGGTCTTGTCGATCGATGGCGGCACGCTCGTCGCGAAAGACGTTGTATGGAGCATCGGCGGACTCACGGGTCCTACAGGAACCACCACTCCAGCAGCTAGCGAGCTGACGCTGACTGGATCGGCGCGTTTCCTTCCCGCGGACAAAGCGGCGCTTGATTTTCAGCTGAAAGGCAATGCAAACCTGCGAGTCCTGTCGGCGTTTGCGCCAACGGTTGCTGTTGACGGCCTGGCCAAGGTCAACATTGGTTTTGGCGGATCGCCGTCCACGCCGGTGTTCAACGGCCGCGTCGACGTGACCGACTCCGAAGTGCTTATCCGCGAGCCACGGATCGTGCTGGGTGATCTGAAGGGGACCATCGCCTTCGACGGCCGACGAGTGCTCTTCGACAGTTTCAATGGCACGGCAAACGGGGGCGCGCTGGTGCTCGACGGCGGATTCCTGCTGGCCGGTGCCCATGCAGTTGGCGGCGCGCTCACATTGCAGATGCAGGGCGCTGCGCTCGAGTATCCGCGCGCACTACAGAGCGAGTCTGACGCAATTCTCACATTGCGGCCTGATGCAACGGGATGGAGTCTCACCGGCGACGTCATCGTCGCAAGAAGCGTCTTCAATCAACCGATCAGTATTGCCGCTCTGGCAGCGGCACGCCAGACCCGGGCGCCGCGACCACCAGGCGAAGTCGGCAGCCTCGATCAGCTCCATCTCAACGTCTCAGTGTCGACGCAGGAGGATTTGCGGGTCGATAACAACTACGCCCGGCTTGAGGCCGGCGGCGCCGTGCGAGTCCTCGGCACGGCTGAAGAGCCAATCCTCGGCGGGCGCATCACGCTTCGCGAGGGCGGCGAGGTCTACCTGGCCGGTCGGACATACCACGTGACGCGCGGCAATATTTCGTTCAGCGATCCCAACCGCATCGAGCCTGAATTCGACGTCGAGTTGCAAACTCGCGTTGCGGGAACAGACATCGCCGTAACACTAAGTGGACCGATGGAGCGACTGCAGACAGAAGTGCGCTCGACCGATCCCGACATCGATTCGCGGGAAGCGATGACGATGCTCTTTGGCGACCTCCGTGGTGAGGATGCAGTCACGCTGCTCTCGGCCGAACTGCTCGGCGCGACGGGCCGCGCCGTTGGTCTCGACACCCTGCGGATCGAACGCGGTTTCGAGACGGACGAGTTCCGAGCGGATCCGGGGTTGATTGCGACTGAAACAGACCCCTCAACGCGGCTCACGCTCTCGAAGCGACTCCGTCCCGACATCGAGCTCACGCTGTCCCAGAGTTTGCGCGAGAGCGGAGCACTTTCCGCAGTCATCAGCTACAAACCACGACGCAACATCGAGATGCGGGTCATTTCGCGCGACAACGTTGACCGCGCCATCGCCCTCAGGCACGAGATCGTGTTCGGCAGCTCGACGGCCACACAAGCCGAGCGGCCAGCGCAGCCGAAGATTTCAGCGGTCACGTTTTCAGGCGCTCTTGGGCGGTCTGAACCGGAGCTCCGGTCCCTCTTGAAGCTCGATGTCGGCGACGAGTTCGACTTCTACTCGTGGCAGCGGGACATCGACAAGATTCGCGATGATTATCAGGATCGGGGTTACTACGAGGTCCGCATCAGAGGCACGCGGCACCCCGCGGATGACGGCCAGACCATCGCGCTCGATTACAACGTCGTTCCAGGACCGTTGGCGGAGCTCGTCATTACCGGCCATCCGCTCGAGCCAAAGCTGGAAAAAGAATTACGAGACTCCTGGCGCCGCACGATTTTCGATCGCTTCTTGATTGAAGACATCCAGTCTCGCATCCGCCGTCATCTCGTCTCCGAAGATGTGATCGGCAGCAAAGTGGAAGCGGTTGTTGCGCTCTCGACGCCCGAGCGCAAACAGGTGCGCGTGACCGTCGAAGCCGGCACCAAGGTCTCGTCCCGCAAGGTGCGGTACAGCGGCAACGCCACCATTGACGCGGGCCACCTCGATCAGGCCATTACCGATGCCAGTGTCGAGATCGATGCGTGGCTCGAGCCGCGCCGGTTGGCCGAAACGCTCGAAAGCTATTACCGCAATCACGGCTTTCTCGAGGTCGCGGTGAATGCCGGGGAGCCGGAGGTTTCCGGCTCCGCAGCCGTGCTGCCGGTGACGGTCGAAGAAGGAAGACGATACCTGGTCGATGCCATCACGTTCCGCGGGGTTCATCCGGATCGGCAGATTGAAGTGGCGCAAGCTGCCGCGCTCGAGCTCCGGATGCCGTACGTCACCGACGACATGGATGCGGCGCGCCGGCGCGTGCAGGACGTGTACGAGCTGCACGGCTTCAACACGGCGCGCGTGGAAGTCGATCCGAATCCCAACAAGGAAGAAGGCGTCGTGGACGTCGCGTTTACGGTGACCGAGGGGCCACAGCAGGTCGTTCGCGAGGTGACGACCCAGGGGGTGACGCAAACGCGAGAGGGCGTGATTAACAAGGCCCTCCGACTGCGCGAAGGCGATCCCGTCAATCTGGCCGCGTGGTCTCAGGCGCGCAAGCGCATGTATGACACGAATGTGTTCCGCCAGGTTGATCTCGATCCGGTGCCCATCGAGCAAACAGCTGAAGACAAAGCGGCGGGTGTCCAGCCCGTACGCGCCGTAGTTCGCGTCATCGAGTACCCCGTCTGGCGGCTGCGTTACGGGCTTCAGGTCAACGACGAGCGCACCAATCCCGACACCTCGATCGTTGAGCAGCGTTCACAGAGTCTTGGCATCCTCACGGATCTCCGCAACCAGAACCTGTTTGGCCGGGCAATCACGGCAGGCATTGCCGGACGGTACGACCGCGATCGCCGAAGCGAAAGCCTCTTTCTGTCGAACTCGTCGTTTTTCGGGCTGCCAATCCGCACGAACGGATTCATTTTCGACGCGCGACAGCGGTTCCGCACCGACAATGCCGTAACAGCAATTACCGACCGTCACGGTCTCAGCGTCGAGCAGCGCTGGCGTCCGTCGCGCCGAGCAGAGGTCACGTATGGCTATCGGTACGAACGCAATCGCACGTTTGATCCGCGTCCGCCGAATCCTGGATTGGTGGCGCTCGATATTCCTCTGAACATTTCCAAGCTGACGGGCGCAGCCCTCATCGATCGGCGAGACGATCCGTTTCAGCCGACCACCGGCTGGTTCAGCTCTGCAAACTGGGATCAGGCGCTCTCGTTTCTGGGGTCAGACTTTCGAACGTCCAAGCTGCTCGTGCAGCAACTGTATTTCCGATCGCTGGGACGGCTGGTTCTGGCGTCGCGCGCGCAGCTCGGTGTCGAGTTCAGCCGCGACGACCTCGTGTTTACTGAACGTTTCCAGCTTGGTGGCGCGACAACTGTCCGCGGATATGGCGAGAACTCACTCGGTCCCCGAGATCTCTTCGGCTTCCCCAGAGGCGGTGACGCGTTGCTGCTGCTGAACGCTGAAGCACGTTTCCCGGTGCGTGGATGGGTGCAGGGCGTTGGATTCATCGACGCAGGAAACGTCTTTCTTGGGAAGCGGGACCTTTCTATCGGTGATCTCAAAGTGGGCTACGGCATCGGGCTGCGCTTCGCATCGCCCTTTGCGATGCTGCGAGTGGACTACGGTATTGCCACTTCAGTTTTGCCGCCCGTGTTGCCCGACCACCCGAACCCCCGCGGAAGGTTTTACATCGGCATCGGGCACATCTTCTGACGACACGTAGAGCACCCACCCGTAGGCAGGTAGGGGCGAGGCACGCCTCGCCTGATCAGTGCCATCGTGTTCGTTGCGCGGTGTGCAGGGCGACGCATGCGTCGCCCCTATTTCGTTGAACGTGGGCGGTCAACGAAGACTGCGCAATATCGCCTGCACCGCCTGCTTCTCAGGCGCCTCCGGCGCGAGCTTGAGGAAGTGCTGGAAGTGCTCCGCCATTTGCGACATTTGTTTCAGGCGTTGCGCCGCTTGCGCCGCATAGTAGTGGGCGTACGCGAGATCCGGCTTCAGCTCGATGGCGCGCGTAAACCCCTGGAGCGAGCGCTGAAAGTTGTTTTGCTTGAACGCGACGAGCCCCACCTGATAATGCGCGTACGGATTCTCGCCATTGGCGTCGACGGCATGGTTGGCCGCCTCCATGGCGCCGTTGACGTCGCCGCCCAGCAGCTTTGCGCCTGACTCCCCAATGGCCTTCCACGATTCGTCGCGGTTGTCGCGCAACCGGCTGTATTGCTCTTCGGCGCCGCCGTTGTTGTCCATCTTGGTGAGCGCCTGTGCCGCAAGATACGTGGACTCGGCGTTACCAGCCTCTTCACCGGCGCGATCGACCGCCTCCTGCAGCGCTCCTCGTTCCAGCAGTTTCTGCACGGAGTTCTGCACATCGGCGACGGCCGCAATAGACCACACGCTGACCACACCGGCGGTCAGCATCGACCTGGCGAGGTGACGGATTGCAGGCATCTGGTGATTCTCCTGGAGAGCATTGTGCAACGGGCGTTCCAGGCTGCCAAGCCGAAACCCGACCTAGGCTCCTAGAAACTCGTCACAGGCTCTTATAATCGACGGGCGATTGAAAGCTCCCCCCGTTTCGCGCTCGTGTCTTCTTCTGCCAAGCTGATCCTGGTCGCTGCCTCCATCGTGGTCGTGCCGTTCACTATCCGGGCGGCCAATCGCATGGCGCTCACGGAACAACCTGGACTGGGGTACCTGCCGTCGCTGGAGCTCCGGCGGCCGCATTCCGGGTTTGACGCCCGGGTGATTGACGAGTTGCGCTACGCCCCGCCTGCCTGGATTTTCATCGGCGATTCGATGCTGGGCACACGCATCGATCCTCAGTATCTCCGCGACATTTCCTCGACCCACGACGACAACGTCGCCATGGTGATGGCGCCCGCTACGGGCCCGGCGTGGTGGTTTCTGGCGTTCAAGAACTGGGTCGTGGCAAGCGGTGTGAGGCCGCGATGCACGTTCATTTTTTTTCGCGACACGAACCTGACCGACACGATGTTTCGACTCGAGAACCTGTACGGCAACGAGCTCGATCGTCCGGCATACGAATTCGAGCCCGAGCTCGATCGGCTGGTGGCGGCGCGCCGGCACGGTCCATGGGCGCGCCTGTACGACGGCCTCGATCGCGTCTACGAATGGAATCTCGCGCGCACATGGCTCGAGCCTTGGGTTCGCGAGTGGTACGAGCAGTGGACGTTCCCGTCGCCGAAGGCGCGACGCGTTTTCGACGGCCGGTTGGAGGAAGCGCTGGGGCTGGAGCATTTTCGTAAAGATCTGGCCTCAGACCTGGCCACGACCGAAGCGCCGGACTTCCACCACGAGGTCGCGAGCTCCATTCTGCCCGACCTGCTGCGTCTCGCACGCGAGCAACATTTGACGATGTGCTTCGTACGCGTGCAACGGCGTCCGCGCAAAGACAAGCCGCCGGAGCAATCAGCCGCGCTCGGGCGATACGTGGCCGATATGAAGGCGTGGATCGAATCGAACGGCGGTCTGTTTCACGACGACACCGGCGATCCGAAGATGACGCTCGATCTGTATGGAGACGGCGATCACATCGCCAACCGTCTGCGCTACACGGAGATCTTCCGCGAGCGGCTCGACCCGCTGTTTCGACCCTTGACGCAGCCCGGGACGCCCTGAGCGACGTCGAAGCGCGATGATCTTTCACAGTGTCGCGTTCGTGATGTTCTTCGTGGTCGTGGTCGCCGTGTATTGGCGACTGCCCCATCGAGCACAGAACGTCTTTCTCCTCGCGGCGAGCTATGTCTTCTACGGGTGGGTGCACCCGTGGTTCGTCGCGATCATGCTCACCTCGACGACCGTCGACTTCTGGGCCGGACAACGGATGGAGGACGACCCGCGGCACAAAGGCCGGTATCTCGCGGCGAGCCTCGGCGTCAATCTCGGGATGCTCGGGTTCTTCAAGTACTTCAACTTCTTCATCGACAACGTGCACGCGGCGCTCTCGACGCTTGGCTTGTCGGTCGATCTGCCGGTGCTGGCGATTGTGCTGCCGGCCGGCATCTCCTTTTACACGTTCCAGGCGCTCAGTTACACCCTCGACGTTTACAAAGGCGAGATGCACGCGAGGCGCAACCTCGTTGACTTCGCGCTGTTCGTCGCCTTCTTCCCTCACCTCGTCGCCGGACCGATCATGCGCGCGCAGAATCTGCTCGTGCAGGTGGAGCGGCCGCGTCGCTTTTCCGCCGA
>DASPWV010000083.1:0-3231 GCA_035637635.1 Vicinamibacterales bacterium
GACATGCCCAACGCCGTCAGACCAATGCCCCCTTGCGCCTGGGGCAGCGACAGATACGCCGGAATCCAGAGATTGAATCCCCACCAACCGAACATCGTGCACGAGGTCATGAACGTCAGCGCAATCGTCAGCGGCCTGATCGGTGCACGGAAAATACCGGCGACGCGCTCATGCGTCGCAGTGTGACGCTCGTGCGACGCGCGCCAGAGCGCCGGCTCCTCGACGTGGCGTCTGACCCATAGCGTAAAAAGCGCCGGTAGAACGCCGAGGAAGAACATCACGCGCCAGCCCCAGATCGGCAATATCAAGCCGCTTGCCGCGGCGGCGCCGGCATAGCCGACTGCCCACGCGCTCTGCATGAAACCGAGCGCCTTGCCGCGATGCTCCGCGGGCCACGTCTCCGATACAAGCGCGGCGCCGCTTGCCCACTCGCCGCCCATCCCAAAGCCGAGCAGGATACGGAACAGCGCGAGCTGGCCAACGGTCTGCGCAAGCCCAGACGCGCCGGTAAAAATCGAGTAGGTGAGGATGCTGGCCATCAGCGCGCGCGTTCGGCCGAAGCGATCCGCGATGACGCCAAACATCAGGCCGCCGAGAGCGGACGCGATCAGCGTGAGCGAGCCCAATCCTCCGGCTGTCGCTTTGTCCATCTTCAGATCGCTCATCACCCAGGCCAGCGTGAGCGAGTACAGCATCACGTCGAAGGCGTCGAGCATCCAGCCGAGAAAAGCCGCGATGAGCGACTTGCGAGCCTCCCGCGGCGCAATGCTCCACCAGCCGAGCATCCCGATCGCTGCGCGACGAGGTGTCACGAACTCGGCGCTCGATGGCTGGGTGGAGGTCCCCTGCGGCGAAGCAATCGCGCGGTCAGCGTTACGCACGTCGAGATGGTCGTACGCCACAACCGTTATGGGCAGGCTGGTGCGATGGACTGGAGCGAGACAACGTTGATGGCGAGCTCGTCGGCGCCTTCGCGGACAAGGAATCCCTTTGCCTGGATGCGGTGTCCCTTTTGTGCATCGGGACTCGGGAATACGTGCAAGAGTTTGACGGCGCGAGTTCCCAGCGCGCCTGTCGTTTGCTTCGTCACATCCGAAGCGCCCTCTGCCGTCAAGGTCGTCACGACAGGTTCCGTACTGCTCGTGACCGCCCATTCCGTTGCGGAGCGTTGAGTAAGACAGCCGACCACCTGCACCATCGCTCCCGTCCGTGGTAGTGCGGCTCCGCCTTCGGGGAGCATCTGAATTTGCGAGAGCGCGTCCGTGTCCGCGGTCAGCTCGTTTGTGCCCGACGGAAATTCGTTCTCATGCAGGATGAACGCAACGACGTCCAGCTTCTCTGACGGAGTGACACTCTGCGCGTTGTTTGCAGGCATCTGTTCCAGGATTTTCGAGTAGAGACGGCCGACGCTACGCCCCTCCCAGTTACGCATGAATGTGTCGCCGAAAAGAGGAGGAGCCTCTCCCTGCTCGTTCGGGTCGTGACAACTCGCGCAATGCGCCTGAAAGACCGCCATGCCGCGCCCGACTTGTGCATCCGTGAAGATGCCCTTCCAGATCTCGCTGCGCTTCTGAGGCTGCTGCGCCGCTAGGTCCTGGACGGACGATGCCATCACTGCGAACAGGAAGAGGACGACAGGTAGCAGATAGAGACCGCGTGAAACGACATATCGTGTCCGTCTGTCCACTACCGCCCTCCGTTCCCGTCGCCTAGAGCGCAAACTTTACCAGACCGTTGGCGCTCATCTTTGTACGAAAGGAGCGGCGATGTCGCCCCGCGCGGCGCGCATCTCGCTGCGCAGCCGTCGCGTCCGTTCCGGATCGACCGTTTCTGTGACGGTGTCGATGACCACGCCGTAGTCGTCGCGGGCCGACGCCGCGCTGACGAGCTCATTCCGCACATCGCGCAGCACGCTCGCCGAATCGCGCTCGAGGGGATCGCCCCATCCGCCTCCACCCGATTGCTCGTGCCGCAGGACGTCGCCGCGCCGCAGCGTCATGGTGAACTTCGCCGGCAGCTCCCGGTTCTCGGTATCGGGATTCAGGACGTTGCGGCTGGAGCGGCCTGGCCGGCCACCGTAAAGACCGTAAGGCCTGAAAGCACGGCGGTCGGAACGCACCTGGAGGACCGCTTCCTCTTCGAGAAACCGGTAGGCGCGTCGAATCGAGCAGCCGCCGCGGTACTTCCCTGGACCACCGGCGTCCTGCACGAATTCGCAGCAGACGATCTCAATGGGCTGTTCCGTTTCCGTCATCTCGGCGGACGGCAACAGCAGGTTCGTGAACAGGTGCGCGTTGCCGTCGAGACCGTCGGCCCAGGGACGGCCGCCCCAGGCCGAGCAGAAGAACTCCACGAAGATGAACGGCCGGCGATCGGAAGAATAGCCGCCAATGGACACGCCGGTATTGCCGCCCTCCGACGCAGCCATGATCCGATCCGGCAGGAGCTGCGCCAGCGCGCCGAAGCACGTATCCACCATTCGGAACCCGGTGAGGCCGCGCGCCGCACAGGCGGCAGGCGCAACCGCATTGGCAATCGTGCCTGGCGGGGCAATGACGTCGATCGCGCGGTAGAAGCCTGCGTTGCAGGAGATGTCGCGAGGCAGAACCGACATGATGCACGTGTAGGTTGCCGCCTTCGTATAGGAGAGCGTGTTGTTGATTGCCCCGCGTACCTGCGCGGCGCTGCCGGTCCAATCCGCAATCAGCCGATCGCCTCGTTTGCGCAGCGTAACCTTTAGTGGAATCGCCTTCCCGAACTCGATCCCGTCGTCATCGATCCAGTCGGTGAAGCTCCACTCGCCGTCGGGCAGATCGCGAAGCGCCGCGCGAGTCATGAGCTCGGTGTGATCGAGAATCTCCGAGAGATATGTCCTGACGGTCGACGCGCCGTGCGCGTCGCACAAGCGGAGGACCCCTTGCTCGGCGATATGACATGCGGCGAGCTGTGCTCGCATGTCGCCGAGCACCTGCTCCGGCAGACGCACGTTCTTTTCGATCAGGCGAAAGAGCGTCTCGTTGGGCGCACCGGCCTCGTACAGCGCGACGGGTGGAATTCGCAGCCCCTCCTGAAAAATCTCCGTCGAATCCGAGGCATTCGAGCCGGCCACGCGCCCTCCCATGTCGATCTGGTGGCAGACGGTGGCCGCAAATGCGACGTGGACACCCTCGTAAAAGATCGGCTTCAGGATGAAGACATCGGGGAGGTGCATGCCCCCTTCAAACGGATCGT
>DASPWV010000084.1:0-7031 GCA_035637635.1 Vicinamibacterales bacterium
CGTTTACCGTGAGGCGCAGCGGTGACACGTCCGAAGCGCTCTCCATCGCGTATGTCGTGAACGGAACCGCGGGCTCCGGTCTCGACTACGTGGCGCTGCCAGGTACATTGACCATTCCGGCGGGATCGTCGGAGGCATCGATTCTGGTGGAGCCGATCGATGATACGGCGGTCGAATCCGACGAGACGGTTACGCTGACGCTCAGCGCGGACGCGGGGTACGACGTGGGCTCGCCGTCGAGCGCGACGGTCGCGATCGTCAGCGACGATCGGCCACCCGACCTCCTCGTTACCAGCATGAACGTACCCTCCACTGCCGCCGCGGGAGCAAGTGTCACGATCAGCGACACAACGAAGAACCAGGAGAGTGCGTCATCCGAACCGTCCGAAACCGGTTTTTATCTGTCGATAAACACTCAATTCGATGCTGGTGATCTGTTTCTGGGAAGCCGCGCGGTATCAGCGCTGGCCGCGGGTGCGGTCGAATCCCGATCGACACCGATGCAAATCCCGCAGGGAACAGCCGCAGGAATCTATTACGTGCTCGCGAAGGCCGATTGGAACAATCTCATTCTGGAAACGCAGGAGAGCAACAACACACGCGCGAGCGGATCGATCAGCATTGGTCCCGATCTGATGGTCGCCGCGGTCAGCGCGCCGTCCACGGCAGCGGCGGGCGGAACGATCACCGTTGGCGACACGACAAAGAACAACGGGGCGGAGCTGGCGCCAACATCAGTCACGGCGTTCTACCTGTCGGCCAACAGCACGTGGGAGAGTTCAGACATTCGGCTCGGCAGCCACCCTGTGGATTCGCTGTCCGGTGGCGCGTCGCAGACGGCGTCGACTGCGCTCACCATTCCGGCATCGACGACGTCCGGCGTGTACTACGTTGTCGCCCGCGCAGATGACGGGGGCAGCGTCGCCGAAACTCGCGAAACCAACAATCTGAGTGCGACGAGCCAGTTGAGGATAGGAGTCGACCTCGTCCTCACGGCGGTTTCCGGACCCGCGACGGCTGCCGCGGGCGCGTCGATCGCGATCGCCGACACGACGACCAATCAGGGTGGAGCTCCCGCAGCACCATCGACGACAGCGTTCTATCTGTCGCTGGACGCTGCGTTCAGTGCGAGTGATGTGCGCCTTGGAACTCGGCCGGTTCCGTCGATAGCGTCCGGCCAGGCCGACACCGGATCGACGATCCTGACGCTGCCTTCATCGACGGCGCCGGGCATCTACTATGTGGTCGCGAGAGCCGATGACGGCGGTGTGATCACGGAGGCGAGCGAAACCAACAACACCAAGGCAAGCACGAGCGTAAAGGTCGGTCCAGATCTCATCGTCACGACGCTCGCCCCACCAGGGATTGGCGGTGCCGGTGAGACGATGATCATCGCCGACGGCATCAAGAACATTGGCGGCGCGACCGCGCCGTCAACGAGCGCGGTCCTGTATTTGTCAACCAATCAGGCGATCGACGGTGTCGACGTCGTGCTGGCGCATCGCGTCGTCCCAGCGCTTGCCGCGGGAGTGACCGATTCAAGTTCCACGACCGTCACGATTCCTCTCGGGACGAGCACGGGCATCTATTACATCCTGGAACGCAGCGATGCCGACAACACGGCGTCCGAGGCGGTCGAGACGAACAACACGGGTGTCAGTGGCTTAATCAAAATCGGTCCCGATCTCACCGTCGCAGCTCTGACCGCACCGTCAACGTCAGTCGCTGGCGCGTCCATCGTCGTGACCGACACGACCACGAACACCGGCGGCGGCGCCGCGGAAGCATCGATGACGAGTTTCTATCTCTCGAATAACAGCACACTGGACGCGAGCGACCCGTTGATTGGCAGCCGGTCAGTCACTGCCCTTGGGCGAGGGATGACGGACGTCCGTTCGACGAGCGTGCCGCTTCCCGCGGCACTCTCCGCGGGAACCTACTACCTATTCGCGAAAGGGGATGGTGGAGGAACGGTTGCAGAGACGACAGAAACCAACAACACCCGGATGATCGCGATCAAGATCACTGCACCGTGAAAGGTTCGAAAGTTCGAAGGGTTCGAAGGGTCGACGGTTCAAGGTTCGACGGTTCAAAGATCGAAGGTTTAAAAGCGTTTAAAAGTTTGAAAGTCCAAGAGTTCGAGGACTCGTCGCATCTGAACCCTCGAACCTGGAACCCTCGAACCTGGAACCTCGAACCTAGAACCTCGAACCTGGAACCTTGGAACCTTGGTTACGTTTTAGCCTGTTGGGGGACGTAGCCTGGAGGGAGTGCGGCGCCCTCGCCGAAGAAGAAATCCTCCATCTGCTTGCGGATAAGCTCCTGCGCCTCTTTCTGCCAGGGCATGAGGCGATATTCGTTGAGAATCATCTTCTGGCGCTCTTCCCAAAGCTTCCACGCTTGCGCCGACACGTTCTCGAAGATCCGCTGGCCGATTTCACCAGGCCATGGCGGGGCATCGAGGGCTGGCAGCTCCTTTTGGAACTTCACGCAGAAAACCTTGCGTCCGCCGGTTGTTTCTTCCGGCTGTTCGTTCGATCCGGTTGGTGCGCCACACGTGTTCATAACGTTCATTGTAGTCGTATCATGAGGAACGAAGAACCTTGTTCGTTTCCATGGAGCCTGAGGATCGTCATCGCTCGTGCTGGTACGGCCGGCGAACAACGGACATTCCGCTGGATATCGGCTTCCACACCATCGCCGATGGTGAGCTCCTCTACTGCGCACATCCGATGCTCTACCCGGTCGTCGGCCTCGCGTTCGATGTGCGTAATTGCGTCAACTGCGACTACTACCGACAGCGTCGAGACCTCGCGCAACGACACACGGTGGAACGCTGAACCGTATTAAACCAAACCAAACCCTACCTCGACTGTAGTAAATCACTTCACGACGTGTTTTTGGCGCAAAATCGAAAACTCCATGAAAGTCGCCCAGTTTTGGGTAGTTTTGTCAACCGGTTGAGGTGGCACATCCCTTGCGGTTAGGGGGGCAGGAGGAGCGCACCGTGAACGAGACCCGCAAAGAACGTCGAGGATTCGCATCCATGTCGGCCGAAAAGCAGCGCGAGATCGCGAGCAAGGGCGGTCGTGCCGCGCATCAGAAGGGCACCGCGCACGAGTGGTCGTCCGATGAAGCGCGCGAAGCGGGCCGCAAAGGCGGAATGGCGAGCCGCGGAGGCCGTGGCAAGCTCCCGATCACGTCGTCGGCATCATCGCTATCGTCCGTTGAATCGATACCCTCATCGGACGATACCGAGCCGGCTGCCTAGCAGCCCATAGCGCTCATCGTCGATTGCAGGTTGAGTGACCGGGCTGGCTCCACACTTTCCAGCCTCTCAATCTGCAATCGTCGGATGGGCCTCAGGATTTTCCGGTCTTTTCCACCTGCACGCGTGCGTCGTTGAAGCACGCGCCGCCGCCAAGATCCGCGAGCGAGTCAGGCACCAGCGCGTTTGACGTCAAGCCATTCGCCGTGTGCCGGCGCCACACGCCCTTGGGCATCGCCACGGTCCCGCGCCGGACGAGCGGCGTCACGCGGGCGGCAACCCGAACCTCGCCGAGCTCGTTGAAGATCCGTACGGCATCGCCGTCTTCGATGCCGCGGGCTGCCGCATCATCCGGATGCACATCGAGCCGCACCGCTGGACGGCGCAGCTCGCCAAGCGTTGAACTGATCGTGCGGTCGCTTGCCGGTGAAATCAGCGCGAGCGGGAACGCGGCGGTTGCCGGGTCTGGTTGAAATCCATACAGTCCAAGCGGCGCCTGCCGATCGAGTTCTTCGGCGAACAGGCGGACCTTGCTGTTGGCCGTGCGTGGGAACACGTCGACAAATTGTATCGGCCGTCCGTTATACGGCGGGTGTGCACTCCAGCGCTCCCGGAGCTCGGCGCCGTACGGTTCGGGCATCCCGTCGAGCACCTGCATCATCGTCTCGAGATCGTCCGCGGGGTCGGCTGGATCGCTCAGGCCGAGGCGTCGCAGCAGATCCGCAAACACGTCTGGATTCGATCGCGATTCGCCCACCTGATCGATCACCGGCCGCGCGAGCTGCATCGTCACTGGTCCGTACGACTTGGCCGTGTCGTAGTGTTCCAGGAACGTTGTCGCGGGCAATAGCATGTCGGCGTACTGCGCCGTGTCGGTAAAGACCTGATCGAAGACCACCGTGAACAAGTCCTCGCGTGCGAGGCCGCGCAGCACCCGATTCTGATCCGGCATCGTGACCGCGGGGTTGCAGTTGTAAACGAACAACATCTTGATCGGCGTGCCGTCGGGGTCGGTGAGCACGCGGCCAAGGTGGTTCATGTTGATCGCCCGCGTGGGCGGTTCCGGATCGCGCAGCCAGGTGCGTTCGATGTTCCACGATGCCGAGTTGCTCATCGAGTATCCGCCGCCGCGAACGCCGAATTTGCCTCCGACCGCTGGCAGCGCAAGAATCGCCGCCGCGGCGCTGCCGCCGTTGCGATTACGCTCGAGACCCCAGCCGCACTTGACGAGTGCGGGAACGCTCTTCGCGTACAGATTGGCGAATGCACGGATCGTTTCAATAGCGACGCCACTCACCTCCGCTGCGCGTTCGAACGTCCACGGTCTCGCACGCTCGCGAAGCGCATCGGCGCCTTCCGTGTGCTCCTGCAGAAAGCTCCAATCGGCGTGTCCCTCCTCGAACAGATACCGATGCAACGCGAGTGCGACGACGAGATCGGTTCCGGGCCGTACCGGTAGGTAGACGTCAGCCTGGCGCGCGAGCGATGTCAGTCGGGGATCGACGACGACCAGCGTTGCGCCACGTTTCCGCGCTTCCTTGATAAAGGGAACGAGGTGGATGCCTGACGTGCCCGGATTGACACCCCAGAGCACGATGAGGCGCGCCTCGGGGTAGTCTTCGTAGCTGACGGAGGCCATCTTGCCGTACAGTCCAAGGTTCGCCGCGCCCGTGGGCGCTGCGCACACGGTGCGCAGCAACCGCGACGCGCCGATGCGCCGGAACAGCATTGCGTCGGTCGTGTCCTGTGTCAGCAAGCCATTCGATCCCCCATAGGACACCGGGAGGATTGCTTCGCCCCCATACTCGGCGCGAATCTGCAGCATCCGCTCCGCGATGAGATCGAGCGCCTCGTCCCAGCTGTAGCGGCGGAACGTGCCCGCGCTTTTGGCGCCGTTTCTGAGCGCCGGGAAGAGCAGTCGATCCTCGCCGTACACGCGATGATGAAAGCCGCGGACCTTTGCGCAGATGTAGCCACGCGTAATCTCGTTCTTCGGCGATCCGTCGATTCGCGTGATGCGTCCGCCGCGAAGCGTCACGTTCAGCGTGCAGGCGTCGGGACAATCGAGCGGGCAGGCCGTTTCAACATGCGATTCCGGCGGAGCGACGGCTGGTCGAGGCATTCATCCATAATGCTCCGGGCGCATGGCAAATACAAACGTCCCACACATTGTGATTGTCGGCGGTGGATTTGGCGGGCTCGACGCGGCACGGGCCCTTCGCGGGAAGCCGGTGTCGGTCACGCTCGTCGATCGTCATAACCATCATCTGTTCAGCCCGCTTCTGTATCAGGTCGCGACCGCCGGGCTTTCGCCCGGCGACATTGCTTCGCCGATTCGATGGATCCTCCGAAAACAATCCAATCTTCACGTGCTGCTCGCGAACGTTCGTCGGGTCGATCCGAACGCTCGCCTTGTGCATCTCGATCATGACGACTCGATTGCCTATGACTACTTGATTCTCGCGGCCGGCTCCACGCACTCGTATTTTGGACACCCGGAGTGGTCGCACCGCGCGCCGGGTCTCAAGACGCTGGACGATGCGCTTGCCATCAGACGGCGGATGTTGCTGGCCTTCGAGGAAGCGGAGCGAGAAAAGGATCCGGCGAAGAAGCGTCAGCTGCTGACGTTTGCCCTCGTTGGCGGCGGGCCGACGGGAGTGGAGCTTGCGGGCGCGCTCGCGGAGATTGCGCACCATACACTTCGGCATGAGTTCAAGGCAATCGATCCGGAATCGGCGCGGATTGTGCTGCTCGAAGCGGGACCGACCATTCTGCCGTCGTTCCCGGAGTCGCTGCGGAATTCTGCGCGCCGTGCGCTGCGGAAATTGGGCGTCGAGGTGTGGGAAAACGCGGCGGTGACCGCCATCGAAACCGATGCCGTGGCCATAGGCGGCGGCGCGGGCAACCCGGATCGACTGCTGGCACATACGATCGTATGGGCCGCCGGTGTCGCAGCATCACCAGTGGGCAGAACGCTGGGCGTGCCGACGGATCGCGCGGGTCGCGTAATCGTACAACCCGATCTCTCCGTGCCGGGTCACCCCGACGTCTTCATTGCAGGAGATATGGCGAGCTTCACGCATCAAACGAGAAAGCCGCTCCCTGGTGTTGCACAAGTCGCGAAACAACAAGGCGCTCACGCCGCGCGCAATGTGTTGCGCACGATAGCGGGCGAACCGACCGCGCCGTTCCGGTATCGAGATCCCGGCAACATGGCGACGATTGGCCGCGCCGCTGCAATCGCAGACTTCGGCTGGGCACGCGTTTCGGGCTATCTCGGATGGCTGCTCTGGCTGTTCGTCCACATCCTGTTCCTGATTGGCTTCCGCAATCGCTTGTCCGTGCTGCTCCAATGGGCTTCGTCATACGCGACGTATCAGCGGAGCGTGCGGCTGATTACCGAGGCGCAGCCGTCCGAGCCGGACGCATAATGGAATCGCTATCGACTGTGGAGGCAGGTGACGTTTACGGTCCGTACCGCGTAGTGCGTCCGCTTGGAGCGGGCGGAATGGGCACGGTACTGCTCGCCGAAGACCCGCGGCTGCGACGCTTCGTTGCGCTCAAGACATGCGCGGGTCATTCCGCGTCGCAAGAGGCACGTGAACACGTACTGCGCGAAGCGCGAGCCGCCGCGCAGCTCAGTCACCCCAACATCGCCGCCGTCCATGACGTGCTCGACCTCGACGGGCAGCTGATCATCGTTTTCGAATTCGTCGAAGGCGAAACGCTTGCCGAGCGGCTGCGCCGCGGTCGCTTGCCGGTG
>DASPWV010000085.1:0-6760 GCA_035637635.1 Vicinamibacterales bacterium
CCGCCGATGAACCGAACCAGATCATCGAGCCGCCAAACCCGACACAGTAGGCCAAGACACCCCAGTCGTAACCGCCTTGCTCAAGCGCCAGCTTGGTGAGTGGGATGTTGTCGAAGATCGCCGAGACGAAGCCGAGTCCGAAGGCCGTTTGCCACGATGGCGGGGGTAACTGCTCCACCGGCATCATTGATGCCGCCAATACCAAGGACAATAGGAAGGCCGCGCCACGGCTCGCTTCGCCGAGCAGTTCCCAGTCGGGGCGACGAATGGGCACCGATAGCAGAATGACTACCCACACCGCCACGCCGATAAACGGGAACCCGTCCGCATGCGCTGGAAAGCGCACGTTGACGATCACGTTCGCTCCGATAGCAGCCACCAGGATCGCCAGTACGATACCAACGCGCACCCCATCAATCTTCGGCCGGTGCTGGACGTCCTTCACGATGGGCGAGTAGCCCTGCTGCTGGAAGGCGGCCGGAAGACCACAGACCAGCAACGCGGCACCAGCCCCCACGTATGCGTGCAACACATCCAGCGGGGCCACGCCATCGATCCACATCATTGTCGTAGTCGTATCTCCCACGACGCTGCCCGCGCCACCAGCGTTCGCGGCCGCGACGATGGCCGCAAGGTAGCCGAGGTGCACGCGCCTGAAGAGCGAATGCGCCATTGCGCCACCTATCATCGCGCCCGCGATGTTGTCGAGAAACGACGACAGGACGAAGACGATCGCGAGCAGGAAGAATGTGCCCTTCCAGTCATCCGGCAGCACGTGCGGCAGTGCGAGCGGCACGTGACTCTTCTCGAAGTGACGGGAGAGCAATGCGAAACCGAGCAACAAACACCCGAGGTTAGTGACGATTACCCACTCGTGAGCGAGATGACGCGTAAGGCCGTTAAGCCCCACAACGCCTCCAAACGACCCAAAGGCAAGCTTGTAGAGGGTGATCGCGCCCAGGCCGGTGACGGCGATTTCCAACGTTCGGCGATGGAAAAGGGCCACGCCGAGGAGTGTGAGTGCGAAGAGCGCAAAATCGATGGGGAGGCTCGACAAGGACGCCTAGCTCTTCGAGTGTGAGTCGGGTCCTCGGCGGATGGCGGCATCGCGCGCTTTCAGGGCCCCAAGCAACAGCAACATGAGCCCTACCAGAAGCAACACGTGCACGAGGCGTCCGAGGTCATAAACCCCGAGCAATCCGACGAGCCATGCAATGAGCAGTACGAGCGCAGCCTTGAAGAACATAAGGTCCTCCTGGTCTCGCGACCAAGAGGATGGCGGCCCGACCACCCGGATTCCTGCAGCGGATTCGCTGCACCCTTTTGTGTTCTAGACAGCCTACGTCAAACGGTTCTGGTTGTAGAACGAAAATCGGACGTCAATACCTGGGGTGTGAGAGAGCGGCGGCTTTGCTTGGTCGCCTTTTTCTTGTAGCTGGCCACTTGTTCGGTGATGGACCCTGCGCTCTTCCAAAGACTGACATTCTCGCAGCCTGGCGCGCGGTCGAATGTTCCCGCCACTGCGATCAAAGTACTCCGCAGTGGCGAACGATTCACGCTGGTGACAAGGTCACGCGCGTTGAAACCGTCGCCCGAACAAAGCGTGGCCGAATTATCGAACTGTTGTTATCGGCTGCACGGTGCACGACCCGAACGGCGAGGTGGTCGGCGCCGCGTTCGTGAGTCACGACATCACACGACGCAACCGTGAAGCACGCGTTCAACGGTCCGCTGCAATGCGATGGCAGTCGGTGATCGAATCCGCGGTCGACGGCATCGTCGTCATCTACTCCCGTGGACGCATCGAAGCGTTCAACCCTGCGGCTGAACGAATGTTCGGCTACGCGGAAGCCGAGGTCGTCGGGCAGAACGTATCGATGCTCATGCCCGAGCCGTATCGGAGTGAACACGACGGTTACCTCGCCCGCTTTCTCCGCGAAGGGGCACCGAGAATCATCGGCGTTGGCCGCGACGTCACGGCGCGACGGCACGACGGCAGCACCTTTCCGATCCATTTGTCCGTCGGCGAGATGATCGTCGAGAACGAGCGCAAGTTTACCGGCATCCTGCGGGATCTCACCATTCGCGTCAAGCTCGAAGAGCAGCTTCGCCAACAAACCGCGCTCGCACGGTTGGGTGAGATGGCCGCGGTGATTGTCCATGAGATCAAGAACCCGCTCGCCGGCATCCGCGGGGCGATCGAAATCATCGGCCGGCGCTTGTCCCCGCAGACCGATGACGCGCGCATCGTCGGCGAGATTCTCGCCCGCATCGACTCGCTCGGCCGCCTCATGAAGGATTTGCTCCTGTTCGCGCGCCCCCGCAACCGCGCGTGGCGCTGACGGAGGTGACGCGGCTGGTCGCGCTCACCGCCGACCTGCTCAGTGCGGACCCGTCGCTGAAGGAGGTGCGCATCGACGTCGAGGGATCCGCGCCGCCAATTCTCGCGGACGCCGATGTGCTCAAGATCGTCTTTCAAAACCTGCTCATCAACGGGGCTCACGCGATGCAGGCCAAGGGCAGGATCAGGGTGGCGGTCCAGGCGATCGATTCCTCGTGTCAGGTGCAGTTTGTCGACCAGGGTCCGGGCATTCCCCAGAACATTCGCGACAGGGTCTTTACACCGTTCTTCACGACGAAGGTGCGTGGGTCGGGACTTGGGCTCGCCACCGCTAAGCGGCTCGTCGAGGCGCACCACGGCGAGATTGCAATCGACTGCCCGTCTACCGGTGGCTCCACAGTCACGGTGCGGCTGCCGGCACACGGTCCACAAGATCGGCGGGAGTTGGATCGAAGCTTGCCTTCCTAATCTTCGGGTGCAGCGCTGGGTGACGAATCCCCCCAAATTGCAGCGCGACGGCGCCACTGAGACACCACCTGTCAACCGAAACGACAGCAGCAAGTCATCTGCGCGAAGACTTCACGCAGCGTGCAACAGCTTCAGATGCGATCACGTTGCCGCATCGCTCCGACGCGGTCGCACCTATGAACGCGCAGTTGATGCGAGGCGGCGCGCCGCCGCCTCGCCTGCTGATGCTGAACGCGGTCAAAAGGGAACAGGACTACCGCTCGCCGACCGTTTCGTCTTTCGGGTAGAGAAACTCGAACCCGAGGGTCTGGTTCGGCACAAACCATTTCGCGATCCGACGCGGCGATTTCTCGCCGGTGGGGACGAGCGTCATCTCGTAATCGGCGCTCGCCTGAAGTCGTTGAACCGGTGCGGTGAAGAAGAGCCCGACCTGGCCACGATCGACGCTGCTCACCTGCACGAGCGACGGCGAAACGATGCTGAACTTGTATGTCCCGGCCGCAAGCGTCACGTCCGGAATCTGCACCGGTCCGCTGAACGTCACGAAGTGATCGTTGGAAGATCCTTTAATGATCTCTCCTTTCACCGTCACCTTGTACTCCAAAGGTTCCTGCGCGGCTGCGGCCACAGCGAACCCGAACGTAAGTGCCACAATCGCCGTTGCAACTCTCCTCATGGTGTGCCTCCCCGGGCCGCAGCCGGTCAGGATTGCGGCCGAATCCGCCAACGCGATGCCCTGCCCTTGGCAAGATGCATTCCATGTCCTTACCACCAGTCGTTGGCATCCCGCTCTCTGCGAACCAACAAAATGGTGTTGTCGTGCACGGGCTGCACACGTCACGAATCAAGTTGCATCTGCTGACGATGCGAGACACTTGTCAGTCCGTCGACGCGGAAAGCAAGGATTTGCGCGGCGCGTCTCGTGACAAATCGAAATGTGGAACGCGTGGCGCGGCGGCAAGAAACGAAAGAAGGACTGTCTGTGACAGGTGATTGCGGTTAGGCGCTCGGTCAAATCACGTGAAGCAAAGTGCGGAAAACCTCGCCCCTGCGTGGAGAATCCCGCAACGCGACCGCAAGTGCCGCTAGCGTGTCATGCGGACTCGCTGCACAAGTCCGCAGCGACGATGCGCGGCTCGATCTGCACGACAGCTGACACTGAATTCGCGATGAAGCAGCCCTGGTGCGCCTTCTCCACCAGCTCGCGCGCCAGTCCCTCGTTCGATCCTGCGGCAATGCTGATGCGGGGCCGCAACGTCACGCGGTACATGCGTGTCTTGCCGTCGACACTCCCCAGCACCCCTTCCGCATCGTCGGCGTATGAAACGATCGCGAGGCCGCTCCTCGCCGCAAGAAACAAATAGGTGAGCGCCTGGCAGGCCGAGATGGAGGCGACAAACAGCTGCTCGGGATTGGCCCTTGACCGATCGCCGCGAAAATCAGGTGCGGCCGACATCGGCAGCCTCACGCCGCCGAAAGACACGTTCAGATCGCGACTGAATGTCGCCGCGTCACGTGCGGGCTGGAGTGCACCGGACCAGACCAGACGAGAGACGAATGTGCTCGCCATGAGATTGCCGCCTCCACTCAACGATCAGCATGCCTTGTGCCACGCATAGCTCACGCGTGGCCGGCACATCGAGCACTCACGCGATTGTCGTCATGTTGGGAGCGCGAAGGATTCCTCACTATGGAGGACTATGTCGCCACCGCGGACGAGCCGCGCAGTGACGACGAGGCACGAGCAGTTCTGGCGGATGCGTCGCGGTACCCGGTCGCGAAATTTACAAAAATCGAATCGCGATTACATTATTTGCGAAAGCCGCACGGCGAGACTGCTCCCGCATAACGCGTCCCGCTTACCGCACGTGCGGCGCGATTCGCGCGAGGACCGCCCAGTCGTCCTCAGTTGACGACTGCGGCACCGCGCGGCGACGCGCTGTAACCCGTCACATTCCAGCCGTTCTCGCGGAGCAGCCGCGCGACTTCCGCGTGCCGCAACAGCGCATCGGCGGGACTTTCGAAGTGTTCTATCACCGACGCCGGCACATCCCAGTGAGGAACAATGTGCATCTCGAACGAGCGATCGGAATTCATGTCCAGCTTGCAGGTGATGGCATTGGCGTCGCGCTGAAATACCCAGCGGAGCACGTTGCTGGATTCAAGGTTAATTGGGAGCGTATCGAGAAGGTTCATGGCACGGGCCTTAGGCAACAGCAATGCCAAGCTCGGCCTTCACCAAGGAGCGACTTTGCCGGTCGCTCCCTCGGCACGATCCGCTGCCACAGGCCCGTCGAGGTGTGTCGCTTTCGATGCGGCGCGCGATGGTTGAGGAGTCGGCGGTCCGCAGGTGCCGGCCGCGCGCCGCCCTTCCCCAGCACCGTGAGCAGGTCGGCAGTCGTGATGATCCGACGACAGGTCTCGATCCGTTGCGATCAGGCAGTCGATCGATCGCCCTCGCATTGGCAGCGTGACGGATCGTCGTGGAGGGTCGTACGCCAGTGCGACGCAATCGTCGTACCTTCCATCGCCCTGGCGCCGTCGCACGCAAGCCGTCGGATCGCTCGGCATGGCGCGAGCGCCGTCCGAAGTACCACGCAGCGGCGGCGGAAAAATTTGCGGTATCTTTTGCGTGAGCGTCGGGCGTCCCATCGGCTTGACGAAGGCCGTATTGCTCGCCGGATGACGCACGCGCCCTGCTCACCAGCGAGGGCATGGCTGACAACGATCACGCGAACAGCGGCCGGGTCCCCATGAATATGCTCGAGGTGATCGACCTCAGCGTCGAGCTCGGCGGACGCGCGATTCTGCACAGCCTCAGCTTCGAGGTGCGCCGCGGAACATCGCTCGCCATTCTCGGCCCGAACGGAGCAGGCAAGACAATTCTGTTCAAGGCGCTCGTCGGTTCAATTCCCTTTCGCGGCGTCATTCGCTGGGCGCCCGATGTGCGGATCGGTTACGTTCCGCAAAAGCTCGATTTGGATCGCGATGTGCCAATGAGCGGCCTCGACTTCCTGCGGGCGCGCGCGGCGGTGGCCCATATTGAACGAGAAGTCATCGATGCCACGCTGTCGCTTGTCGGCGTGACACGTATCGCTGCGTCGCAGCCGATCGGCACGCTTTCCGGCGGTCAGTTCCAGCGACTGCTCGTCGCGTTCGCGCTCGTGGCGAATCCCAATGTGCTGCTGCTCGACGAACCAACGGCAGGCATCGACGAGCCGGGACAGGAGCGGCTCAACATGCTTGTGCGGCGGCTCCAGCAGCAAGACGGCTTGACCGTTCTTTCCATCTCTCACGAGCTCAGCGTCGTCTACCGTTATGCGACGACGGTGCTGTGTCTCGGCAGAGAGCGTGCCTGCGTGGGTCCACCCAAAACGATCTTGACGCCGGAACTGCTCGAACAGATGTATGGCGAGCCGGTCGATTTCCACCCGCATGAACCCTGAAACGCTCGTCGTATCGGTCGTCGTTGCAGTGGCCGCGGGACTCGTGGGCTGTTTTGCCGTCATGCGGCGAATGGCACTGGCGGCAGATGCGCTGTCGCACGTAGCGCTGCCCGGCATTGGTATCGCGATCGCTTTGCAGATCCATCCCGTTTACGGCGCGGCCGCGATGCTCTTTTTTGGTGCGCTGCTCGTTTGGGCACTGGAGCGACGCACGCGTGCCGCGACGGAGGCCGTTCTCGGGGTCGTGTTTTCAGCAGCGCTCGCAATCGGGAGTCTCATGACGACGGACGAAGAGCTGATACACGCGTTGATCGGGCAACCTGAAGCACTGACAGCCGCGGAAACCGTCGTCGTGTTTGCGGCCGCTTGCGTCGTGGTGTGGTTCATCGTCGCACGTCGGCATCACCTTCTCATCATGTTGGTGTCGCCGGAGGTTGCTCGCACGGCCGGCATAAACGTGCGCCGACTGAACCTGATGTTCCTGGAAGTATTTGCCCTCGCGATC
>DASPWV010000086.1:0-9100 GCA_035637635.1 Vicinamibacterales bacterium
CGCCGGCTCGCGAAGCGGACCTCCTTCTCAACCCGAACGTCGGTGATGATGATGTCGTCCTGGCGCCGCGTGCCGAACGGCTCCGCGAGGAAGCGAACGCTTCCGTAGCTCAGGTTCGCCGAGAACGTGCGCCCGAACGGAAATCCCTGCTGATACCGGAGCATCGGCGACACTGAAATGCCCCACCACGGCGTCCTGATCGTCCCTGCCAACTTCACGTTCTGACGGCTGTACTCGTAACGCCCATCGTTGGTGTTGATCTTGTCGTTTGGCGTGGCAGGCAGCGAGTTGGCGCGCACGCTGTTGCCAAGGTACGACGAGTTGCCGTTGTCAAAGCTCTTGGTGTAGCCGTACGACGCGAGCAGGCTCCACCCATTGCTCATGCGTTTCGTGCCGGTGATCTCGAAGGTATGGTAATCGGCGTCGCCGCCGTCGACGTTCATCGTCATGTTGATAACCGGAAGGCCGCGGAACTCCGTGGCGAGGTCGAAAGCGCTGATCGGCGCGCCGTCATCAGCGGTCCCGACCCGGCTGTCCGGTCCGGGATCCGGTACCGTCACGGGCACTGTGAACGCTGAATACGGTCGATTGATGTTCACGCGCTGATACTGGTTGCGAACGCCTCTCCAGACATATCCGGCGCGAACGCCGAAGTTCGGCATGAGCTCGCGCTCGAGAAACGTCGCGATTTCGTTGGTCAGCGTGTCGTCGAGATTGGGATCCAGCGATTCGGTCGCCACGCCACCGCGCTTGTCGACGAGACATGTCGGAAGGCCGCAGGCGTTTTCCTCTCCGGGATCCCAGCGGCCGTTGTTGTTCACATCGGTCCAGCGATAGCGCCGCCACCACGACGACGAGTTCTCGCTGATGTTGAAGACGAAGTCCGCGCCGGGGTTGAACCAGTACTTGCCGTAATTGAACTTGAGCACGGTCTTGCCGTTCTCACGCACGTCGTAGGTCAGACCCAGCCGCGGCGCCAACAGATTCCAGTCGATGATGTTTTCCTTGGCGGCGAACTTGATGGTCGCCGGGTTGAAGCGGCCTGCCGGGTGTTCCTGTTCAGGCGCAAACGCCCGGTATCGATCGAACCGTCCGCCGACGTTCAACGTGAGCTTGTTGCTCACACGCCAGGTGTCGTTTGCGTAGCTTCCGTAGGTCCAAAGCCCGCCAATCGATGAATTCGGCGATTCGAACAGAATGACATCCAGCTTGGCGTTGTTCTGCATGACGTGCAGGATGTCCTCTTCGAAACCGTCTTTGAAGATATCGTTCACGGTCTCGTGGAAGATTTCGCCGCCGAACTTGATGTTGTGATCGCCCCAGCCGTTTTTGAAGAGACTCAACGAACCGAGCACCTGGTCGCGTCGCCGCTCTCGGCCCCAGTTGCGATTGCGACCGTAGATCAAGTTGTTGCCGATGTCCTCGTATCGCAGGCCCGTACCGTTGACGCCGTTGTCCCAGCGGTAGCCGTACTGCCCGGCGCGGATCTCCGCAAACGCGTTGTCGGAAAGCACACCGTTCCACTCGCCCTTGTGCACCCAGGCCCAGAAGTTCTGGTTCCATGTCGTCGCTTCAGACGTGTTGATGCCGGTGTCGACGCCCAGCAGCCACGAATCGAAGCGTTGCGGCTGCTGCTTCTGCGTCGGCTGTGTGTAGGCAATGAGCTTGTTGTTCTGCGACAGGTTGTACGTGAGCTTGAGGCTGTAATTGTTGAGGAGTGTGGTCTGCGGCTTGACCGGGAAGTTCACGAACCGGGCTTTGATGTCCTGATGCCGGTACGACCCGTAAAACCAGAGGCGATCCTTGCCGATGTACCCGCCGAAGCCGAGGTTCTCGTCCTGGTAGGAAGAGAGACGATTCGTGTCGGTCGCTCGCAGTCCGCCACCTCCTTGCAGGCCGCGGGCGACCTGATCGGCATCGATGTTGAAGGCTTGCCAGTTTTCGGGGGAGTAGCCGCCATAGAACGTGCCGCGGTACTCGTTGCCACCCGACTTGCTGATGAACTGCGACTGCACACCAGGCGTCGAAGCCTCGGCGGAATGGGCGGCCGTGTTGATGACGACTTCTTCCATTGCGCCCACATCCGGGTAGTTGCCGAACGCGCCGGTGTTCTCCGTCGCGTTCATGCCTTCGATGCTCGCGCGCACCTGACCGGTCATGCCGTAAACGGTGAATCCCTGCTGGGTGCCATTGGTGCTGCCGCCGATGTCGATGCGGTTCATCTGGATCGCCGGTGATCCGGCCAGCAACGAGAAGTAATCACGCGACGTCGGCAGCGCCGACAATTGCTTCGCGTCGAACGTGTTGCCGATGCGGGTCGCCGATGTATCGACCACTGGCGACTGCCCTGTGACGGTCACCGACTCTTCGAGAGATGCGAGCTTCATCTCGGCGTTCACGGTTGCGGTGAAACCGACGCCGATGCGGATCCCTTCGTTGCGCACGGTCCGGAATCCGGCGAGCTCGAAGGTGATGGTGTAGTCGCCTGGCGGTACTGCCGTGAAGCGGTACTGGCCTTCGGCGTCCGTGACCGCATTACGAGTCCCCATCTGCGCGGGGCTGCTGATGGTGACGGTCACTCCTGGAATGACCGCCTGTGAATCGTCCATCACGCGTCCATTGAGCGCGCCGGTACCGGATGTCACCGCCTGTCCAAGAGCAACGGAAACGTTTCCGACGAACACGAGCAAAGCAACGGCAGACAGTCGTCGCATGGAAACCTCCCGACGGTCGGTTGCAGCGTGTGAGGGTTTACGATTTCGCGCATCTTGCATGGTTGTGGTACCGCTGTCAATGAGGTTTGCCGGAGAAGCGTCTCAAGTCAGCGAGCGAAGGCGGGCGACGATTCTCGCGCCCCCGAGCTTGCCAGCCACATACAGCCCGACAAATGCCGCATACATGCGGTCCCATTGGTCGAAGTGCGCCTGCCCGAAGCGTTCAATCGTGGTGTCGCGAAGCGAGCGGTACATTTCGAGACGCGCGACGAGAATGTCCTTCCATTCAGGCGACAAATCGTCATAGCGCTCGACAATGAAGCCTGTAGCCGGCAGCAGATCGAGGTAATGCTGCGCGGTAACGATTGACGGGAACTGCATCTCGCTCGCCATCTGCGCCGATTCGTCGATCGTCAGCGGCGCGCGCGCGACGATGTCAGTAAAAGTGAGGACACTGTCGTTCTTCAGGACGCGTCGGCACTCGGACAGCAGAGCGCGTTTGTCCGGAATGTGCACCCACGCTTCCTGCCCGTAGGCGCGGTCGAAGCTTGCGGCGGGAAGCGGCATGTCCATCGCATCGCCCTGAACAAAACCCACGAGGTTGGTGAGGCCGACACGCGCGGTCAACCGTTTCGCTGAATCGATGCGGCTCTGCGTCAGGTCGAGCCCTGTCACCCTGCACCCGATCTGATGCGCAATCCAGCGCGCGGGACCACCGAGGCCGCAGCACACATCAAGAACGCTGTGCTCGCGTCGAATCTCTGCGAGACTGGCCAGGAGATCGGTGGCTTGATAGCCGCCGTAATGATCCTGATCGAACTCTTTCAGCTCGTTCTCGGTCAGCTTGTCGACGTCGAGGCCCTTTGCTGCAGCTTTTGAGAGGATTTCATGCTCGTTGATCGGATGTGTGTCGTACCACGCGGAGACGCGCGCGTTGTGAGCCTCGACCTCTGAAGTGCTGCGAGCCATCTGGGGCGGGCCCATTTAATACTCCGCGAACATCCGTCTGATTTCGTCGACGTCGTGCGTTCTGGTGAGCGCAAGCATCAACAGAATGCGGGCTTTTTGCGGGTTGAGCGTGTCGGCGGCGACTGTATCAGAAGACTCGTTGTCGCCAATCACGCGGCCGTTGCCCGTTCGACTCGAGCGGACGACGATGGGACGCGACGCGGCGGGCATTGAGGCAGCCGCCTTCAATGCGTCCCGCTCGATGCCTGACATTCCACCCGCGCCGGTTCCCGCCACGACGATGCCAGCCACGCCGCTTTGCACCAGCGCCTGGATCATCGTGGGGCTCGGCTGGACGTAGGAGTAGACGATGTCCACCTTGGGAAGCTGTTTGATCTGGCTGACGTCGAACTCTGTTCTCGTCGTGTGCCGTTTGGTGGTCGTTCGATAGAAGCTTACCTTGTCTTCGTCGACGTACCCGAGAAGGCCGAGCTCCGGCGCGCGAAAAGTTTCGACGCGGTAGGTATTTGTCTTCGTCACGTCGCGGGCCGCGTTGATTTCGTCGTTCAACACCACCAGCACTCCTCGTCCGCGTGATTCCGGCGACACAGCGGTTCGGACGGCGTTCAACAGATTGAGCGGGCCGTCGGCGCTGATGGCACTGGCCGGTCGCATGGCGCCCACGACAACCACGGGCCGGTCCGACTTCACGGTGAGGTTCAGAAAGAAGGCTGTCTCTTCGAGGGTGCTCGTACCGTGCGTAATCACGACACCGGCGATTTTCGGATCGCTCGAGAAGATGCCGTTGACGCGATTTGCAAGCGTCAACCAATGATCGGTGGTGATCTCCGTGCTGCTGACATTGGCAATCTGCTCGACCTTCACATTCGCGAACTGCTTGATCTCCGGCACCGCGGCAACCAGCTCTTCACCGCGGAGCGCGCCGGCTTTGTAGTTTGCGAGGCTCGTGGACGAAGGACCCTTGCCTGAGATGGTGCCGCCGGTCGCAAGAACCCAGACGAGCGGCAGCTCTTTGACGTTTGCCGGCTGGACGGCGCCAGGCGCCGCAGAGAGCAATGCCAAGACAACGATGGATGCGCCGCGGATCATGTGAAATCCTGAACGCGAGGTAGTCTACCATCCACTCCGCGACGCTCCGGACTCAGAGACTCACGCGATATGGCAACTCGTTCGAGACAACCCAAGCGCTCCGCCGCCACCGGCGACACGCACACAGACGCGCAGACGAACTCGGGGGCCTTTCCGATCGCACCACCGATCGAACCCATGCTCGCGAAACTGGCGGAGGAGCTGCCTGACGCCGGTGCACTGTTATATGAGCCGAAGTGGGACGGCTTTCGCTCAATCGTTTTCCGGGGCGGCCCGCGTGACGCGTTCATCCAGAGCCGCGATTTGCGTCCGCTCGATCGGTATTTTCCAGAGATGCACGACGCGTTTCTCGCCCAACTTCCAGACGGATCCGTGATCGACGGCGAGTTGGTGATCGCGGCGCCAAGCGGGCTCGATTTCGATGCGCTGCAGCTGCGGCTGCATCCCGCGGCGTCGCGTGTGGCCAAGCTTGCGCAGGAAACCCCCGCGGCGTTCGTCGCGTTCGATCTTCTCGCCGTCAATGATCGCAACATCATGACCGTGCCTCAACGAGAGCGCCGCGCGCAGCTCGAACAGCTCCTCGCCAAGGTGAAGCCGCCGATCTATCTGACGCCGATGACGCGCGATCGCGACACCGCGCGCGAATGGCTCAATCGGTTCGAAGGCGCCGGACTGGACGGCGTCGTCGCAAAGGCGGACGACCTCGCATATCAGCCTGGCAAGCGGGCGATGATCAAGATCAAGCACGTTCGGACTGCCGACTGTGTGGTCGCCGGCTTCAGATGGCACAAAGAGGGAAAGGGCATCGTCGGATCGCTCCTCCTCGGTCTGTACGACGACCGAGGGAAGCTCCACCACGTGGGCGTCACATCGTCATTCACGATGACGATGCGGAAGCAGCTTGCCGGCGAGCTGGAGCCGCTGAGAAAGAACGCGATGGACGATCACCCGTGGCGCGAGTGGGCGCAATCGGAGGCACATGAGATGACGCGCATGCCTGGCGGGCAGAGCCGGTGGAGCGCCGGCAAAGATCTCTCGTGGGAGCCGCTGCGGATCGAGCGCGTCTGCGAAGTGAAGTACGACCATCTGCAGGGCGATCGCTTCCGCCATGCGGCCGTGTTTCTGCGCTGGCGGCCCGACAAGAGCCCGCGCGACTGCCAGTACGATCAGCTCGAGGTGACGACTCCTTACGAGCTCGCGAAGGTGTTTGGCGCTGGAACGACGGGGTTATAGCCACAGATAGCCACAGATAGCCGCAGATGGACGCAGATAGCCGCAGATGGACGCAGATAGCCACAGATGGACGCAGATAGCCGCAGACGGTCGCAGATAGCCGCAGACGGTCGCAGATAGCCACAGATGGACGCAGATAGTCGCAGATGAACGCCGATGCTCTTATCTGTTGCGCACGCGAGCAAATCCTGCGCGGCTTCAGGCCCGTGGAGGGCGCGGCTTCAGGCGCGCCTTTGACGCGTGATTAGCGTCGCGCCGTTCGTGCCAATCATCGATATCCTCGTCCGGATCTAATGGCCCCTGCTTTGGTTGAAGCTTTGCCGGCACGTGCTGCAGGTTGACCCGAACTCGTGTCCACGTCGTGAACCGGCCGCGCATCGCGTCGACCAGCACGTCTGCAGGCTCCAGATACGCGGCGGCCTTGGAATGCTTCGTGCGCCATCGTTCCAGCCCGGCGAGTGCGTCCTCCTTGTGTCGCGCACGACCGATTTCGATGAGCGGGTGCTTCGAGACACGGCGGCCGGATGTCTGACGCGGTTGCGTTTCGGGCCGCGGTTTCGCGCGTGTCGGCGTGCTCGTCCGCCGGCGAGACGGCTGCACGCGCGGCGGCTCGCCGGGTTGTTTCTTGTATTGCGGCGGCCAGGGCGCGTCGCCCAGGCCTTCTTTCTGATCGCGTGCGGACAAGTCGAGCAATCGATCGAGCGTGCAGGGATGCGAGTCGATCTGCTGATGCCGATCGCCGACGGCCGCAAAGCGCTTCGGCATGGTGGCAAGGGTGAAATCGGCGGGATTGCATGATTCGATTTCGTCCCACGTGAGCGGCGCGGAGACGCGCGCGTCTACCTTGGGGCGGACGGAGTACGCGGACGCGACAGTTCGATCTTTTGCGTTCTGGTTGTAATCGATGAAGACGCCGTGCCGCTCCTCTTTCCACCACTTGCTGGTCGCGAGCTTCGGCGCACGACGCTCCACTTCGCGCGCAAGCGCCACCGCCGCACGCCGCACCTGATCGAACGTCCACCGGCGTTCGATGCGCACGTTGATGTGAATCCCGCGCGAGCCCGACGTTTTGGGCCAGCCCACGAGATCGAGATCCGCGAGCGTCGCACGAACGACTTGCGCAACGGCCTGCACCTGCGGCCATTCGATCCCGGGAACTGGATCCAGATCCACGCGGAGCTCGTCCGGATGATCGAGATCGTCGCCGCGCACGGGATGCGGATGGAGCTCGAGGCACGCGAGGTTCGCCATCCACGCGAGCGCGGCGGCATCGCGCGGCACAATTTCTTCAGCGGTCCTGCCGGAGGGAAATCGCAGGGTGACCACTTCGATCCACTCGGGCCGCGACTCTGGCGCACGCTTCTGATAGAAGAATTCGCCTGCAATCCCGTTGGGATATCGCACGAGCACATTCGGCCGGCCACCTGCTCCACGTAAAGCGCCATCGGCAACCGCAAGGTAGTAGCGGACCAGATCGAGCTTTGTGTGGCCGGCTTGTGGAAAGAGAATCTTGTGGGGATTCGAGATCGATATTTCCCGGCCGTTTATCTCGAGGACCTCTGACTGGTTCCTGGCTGGCGCCACGTGATCATTCTAGTGTCGGACCGGTGCGGCCGAAGCTGCGCCCTCCTCGCAGGAGTGTGTCATTGGAGAGTGAGTTGTCTCACCCATGCGCCGAACAGATCGCGCACGAAGCGGCTCTTGTCCAGAGGCGCCGTCACTTCGAGCTGCCACACACCTCTACCAGGAATTCGAACGAACGCGCCGTCGACTTGATACGTGATGCCGAGCGCGGTCGCGCGCGACGCGTATGAGGTCTCGCCAAACCCTCCTGGTTGCACGCCGCAATCTCGCACCGCGGCAAGCGGATCCATCGTTTCCCCGTCGCGCCAGGCCGCCCGGAACGCCACCGTGAAATCTTCCGCCGGTGACATGGCAACCCCTGCGACAGGCGGCGACAGTCCCACGCCGCACAACACCGGCAGACCTGGCTAGCCGACCCAGCCCTCAACCGTCGGAATCCCCGCATTGTTGGCGCCATGTCGATTCGCTGATCCCCACTTCGGCTGCACCGGCCGCGTCAATTCCGCGGTAATCAGCGGTCTGACTGACAGCTCCGCCAGAGATGCCTGCAGAATCGACTGGTTAGCCGCAATCACATCCGCCGGACCTGTGTATCGCGCGACGATCTTTTCGCTGCCCAGATCGACGAGCGCGTAAACGACCTTCGAGGCCTCGCCGGTTTCGTCAGTGCCACTGGCGCGACCTCTCAGGACTCTGTGGCCACTTTCGACGCGCGACGCGGAGCGCCGATTCGATCCAGTGGCGTGAAATCGCTCGAACGCGCCTGCGCTCAGGAGCTGGGTCTCGAGTTGCTCGACGCTGTAGCTCGACGCGAGTCGATCCACTCGCAACGCGAGAGTGTTGGGTTCGGCGGCTGTGTCGAGGCGCAGTCGCAGCGGCGAGAGATCTTCGAATCCAACCGGTGCGCGAACCCGTACTCCTTTGCGTTGATCGTCGATGAACCCGCCGAGCGCGAGAAGGCGGACTGGCAGGTTGGCCTCCAGCCCCTGCGTTTGAAGAAATTGCTTGACGAGATTGATCGGCGTCGCAAACCCGATCGTTGGAGCGTTCTTCAGACGGAGCTGCGCGACACCGATAGCGTATCCTTCCGAGTCGACGATCGGCCCGCCGCTGTTGCCGGGATTGAGCACGGCGCTCAACTGCAGATAGCGACGGTCGCCAGACGCGTCAAGGCGAAGCGCGGAAACCGTGCCTGTCGCAGTGGACGGACTTGGCACCGTCTCCGAATCCGTATGCCGCCCGAGCTCCAACGCCTCGCCAAACGGATAGCCGACCGCAACGGCTGAATCCCCTGATGCAACCGCGTCGGAATCGCCGAGGCCGACATATGGAAGGTCGTTGCCGCTGACGTACAGAATCGCAAGATCGAGCTCGGGATCGGCGGCGTGGATGGATGCGGTAAATCGGCGCGGCAGCGAGCCGATCGATTCCGGCGGCAACACCACTTCGATGCGATTGATATCAATGGCGACTTCCAGAATCTCGCCATTCAACAGGATGCTCGATCTCTC
>DASPWV010000087.1:0-6207 GCA_035637635.1 Vicinamibacterales bacterium
CGCGGAGGCCCACCGAACGTAGTGAGGCCCCGCGCGCAGCGAGGCCCACCGCGCGCAGCGCGGCCTAAGCAAGCGGCGCGACCAGCAGCTTCGACGCCGCGCGCGTTCCAATCGTCATCTGCTGGTCGTTCGGCAACTTCAAACGGACGCTGTCCGCCGCATCATCACGCGCTTCGACCTCAATGGCCTGCCCAGGCTTGAGCGCGCTGTTCTCGATAAAGCGAAGAAATGCCGCATCCTGATCCGTTACGCGCGTAATCGTCACTCGCGTATGGAGCGGACAGGTGAGTAGCGTGTCGAGTTCGGGTGAGATCAGCTCACCGTCGCGAGTTGGAATCGGATCACCGTGTGGATCGACCTCTGGATGGCCCAACATCTCGTCGATGCGTTCGATCAGGCGATCGGAGACTACGTGCTCGAGCTGCTCCGCTTCTTCGTGCACTTCATCCCATCGAAGCCCGAGCATCTGCACCAGAAACAGTTCGATCAACCGGTGCCTGCGAAGGACGAGGGCGGCGAGGCGCGATCCCGCGGCCGTCAGTCGAACTCCGTTGTACGGCTCGTACTGCACGAGGCCCGATTCCGCCAGTGCCTTGACCATGGTCGTCGCGGTTCCCGGCGCGACGCTCAACGAGGCCGCCAATTGCCCCATGGGCAGCAGGCGCTGTCCGGCAGGAAGCTGACCGCCACCGATGAAGATGGCCTTGAGGTAATTTTCAACGGTGCTGGACGGAAGCATTGTCCGCTCAAGATCTTAGCAAAGTTCTGTTGAATCGCACTTGACGTTTAGCCGTCATGTGAATTAGATTTTGACTAATCAAAATCATGCCTATGCAACTTCACAGACGATCGCTGCTCCAGGCGGCCGGCCTTGGGTCGCTTCTCACGAGCCTCGCCGCATGGGTCAAAGGCATCGACGCTCAAGGCCCAGACAGCCCGTACAGCGGGCACGCGTCGTCCCACAGCAATCATCTGCTTGGAACCGTGGGGCGCGTCGCTCCAGCCATTCTCGATCCGACGCGCTACCTGCGAACGTGGAACTTCAATCACCTGCCACCGCACGAACGAGAGAAGTTCTATCGCGAAACCGCGCGACCTGACGGGTCGATGCTGCGCGAGTATGAACTGTTTGCCGTCGACCAGCAGCTAGAGATCGCACCGGGTGTGATGTTTCTAGCCTGGACGTACAACGGCCAGGTGCCGGGACCCACGATTCGCGTGACAGAAGGCGATCGCGTGCGCGTCAGGTTCCTGAATCAGGGCAGCCACCCGCACACCATTCACTTCCACGGGTGGCATCACCCGTCGATGGACGGCTCTCTGCCGGAACACCAGGTTCCACCGGGCGAATCGTTCGTTTACGAGTTCGACGCCGAACCCGCCGGCCTGCACCTCTATCACTGTCACACGGTGCCGCTGAAGCGACATCTCCACCGCGGCCTCTACGGCGCCTACATCGTCGATCCGCGCGAGGGCCGCCCGCCGGCTGACGAGCTCGTGATGGTCATGAATGGATTCGACACGAACTTCGACAGCGACAACGAAGTGTACGCCGTCAACACGGTGGCGAACGCGTACATGAACGATCCGGTTCGCGTCACCGTCGGTCGCCCCGTCCGCATTTACCTCGTAAACATCACTGAGTTCGACCTTCTCAACAGCTTTCATCTCCATGGAATGTTTTTCGACGCGCTCCGCACCGGCGGGCGCGAGGCCGTGAAGGATCACACCGACACGATCATGCTGTGCCAGGGCGAACGCGCCGTTCTCGAAATGACATTTCGCTATCCGGGCGACTTCATGTTTCATGCTCACCAGTCGGAGTTTGCCGAGCTCGGATGGATGGGAATCTTCAGAGCGATGGAGGCTCGCCGTGAGTCCTGAAGCGGCCGGCTCGGTCGTAGAACGCCGTTTCGCGAGTTCCTCCCGCGTCGGCCTGATGTGGCTGCTCGCGCTCGTGCCCCTCGCGCTCTTAGGAGCGCTGCTCGCGATGATTGTCGGTTTCGGGCCCACACGGCTCATTCAAGGCAACGACCGGCCAGCCGTCGAAAGGCTGGCCGTCACTCGGGTGAACCTGTCGCCCGGCGAGATACAGCTATCCGTGGTGAACGACGGGCCCGACGATGTCACCATCGCGCAAGTAGCAGTTGACGATGCGTTTTGGACGTTTCGCGCGGCGCCGTCGAACACGCTTGCGCATTTGCAGCGAGGCACGATTGCGATTCCGTACCCATGGGTGCCAGGCGATACACATCACGTTCGGCTGCTGATGTCGACAGGGATCACGTTCGATCACGAGATTGGCGTGGCGCTCGAGACGCCGCGGCCGACAGCCCGCTTCTTCGCGGTGTTTGGCCTGATTGGACTCTATGTCGGCGTCGTGCCGGTTGCGATCGGGCTGCTGTGGTATCCGCTTCTCAAACGGCTCGGTCGACCGGGCGTCGAGTTTCTACTTGCCCTGACAATCGGCCTGCTGGCGTTTCTGCTCGTCGACTCAGTCGCAGAGGGAATTGAAGCTACAGCGTCGGTCCCTGGCTCATACCAGGGAATAGTCCTCCTGGTATTTGGAGCAGTCGCCGCGTATCTCACGCTCGAGACGATTGGCTCGACGCTCTCCGCGCGGCGCAACAAAGAGCGGAGCGGTTCGACGGATCGCGCTCACGCCGGTTGGGTACTGGCGATGCTCATCGCAATCGGCATCGGACTGCATAATTTTGGCGAAGGCCTCGCCATCGGATCCGCCTTCACGCTTGGCGAGCTGACGCTCGGCACGCTGCTCATAATCGGCTTTACGCTGCACAACACGACGGAAGGACTCGCCATTGTCGCGCCCCTTGCGCGAAACGGCGAGCCGGTTGGCATCGGTCGGTTGGTACAGCTCGGCCTCGTTGGCGGGGTCCCAACGATTCTTGGCGCATGGCTGGGCGGGATCGTCTACTCGCCCGCAGTCGCCGTGCTCTTCCTCGCGCTTGGCGCCGGCGGAATTGCGCAAGTGATCCGGCAGATTGCGAAGCAAACCGCCGGCGACCGCGGGGTGAGCGCGTATCTTCGTGAGCGGCACGCGCTGGCAGGACTCGCGGCCGGCGTGCTGATCATGTACGTTACGGGTCTGATCGTCGGATGAGACTTGGACGTACAACCATTGTCAGCTTCGCGTTTTTCGTTGCGCTAGGGTGTACCGGAACCGGCCCTCGCGAGGTCCTGCTCGTCGCGCGAGGAATGACCTTCAATCTTGCTTCGACTCCTAATCACGCCAACCCTGTCATTCACCTCCGTGCCGGAGAACGCGTCCGGATCACGCTCCGCAACGACGCTCTCGGACTCATGCATGACTTCGAGATCCCTTCCTGGGATGTCAAGAGCGAGCAGATTCGCGGAGGGCAAACAACCAGCGTATTGTTTACGGTGCCGGAGCGCGAAGGCCGAGTCGAGTACATCTGCCGGCCGCACTCGTCGCTGATGCACGGCTACATAGAAGTCTCGGCAAAGTGAACGACCTCGACCGGGCGTTTGCATCGCCCGAAGGGAAGCGGCAGTACGTCCGCGATCTGTTCGCGACTATCGCTGACAGGTACGACTTCATCACCGTGGTTCTGTCATACGGACAGGATCGACGATGGAAGCGCCGTCTGGTCGGTGAGGCTGCCATACGTTACGGCCATCGCGTCGTGGACCTGGCCTGCGGCACCGGCGACATTGCACTCGAGAGTTGTGCGCGCGGCGCGAGCGTGGTCGGCCTGGACATTACGCCCCGGATGATCGAGCTGGCTGCCGCCAAGGCGAGACGCGCACGCAACGAGGGCCTCTGGCCGGTTCCCCGGTTCCTCGTCGGAGACATGATGGCGCTGCCCTTCTCCACCCACAGCATCGACGTCGTGACGACCGGATATGGACTGCGCAACGTGCCGACGCTCGAGACGGCCCTCGCGGAAATTTCGCGCGTGCTCCGGCCTGGCGGCCGGCTGCTGTCGCTCGATTTCAATCGTCCGGAGAACGCCCTGATTCGATCGATGTACCTCGGCTATCTCTCCGTTGTCGGCTCGGCGCTCGGCCGCCTCCTTCACCGGAGCGCTGATACCTACCGCTATATTCCGGAATCGATTCGCCGCTACCCAGGTGCTGCAGGGTTGACCGAGCTGCTGAAGGCGCACGGCTTCGCGCGAGTGACGGTACGCCCGCTGCTTGGCGGCTTGATGACCCTTCATGTCGCGCAGCAAGCGACTGGAGAGGAAAGATAGCCACAGATAAACACAGATGGGCCACAGATGGGCCACAGATGACACAGATAAACGCAGGTACGTACGTTTTTTATCTGCGGTCCATCTGCGGTCCATCTGCGTCCATCTGCGGTTTATCTGCGTCCATCTGCGGTCTATCTGCGTCCATCTGCGGCCGTTTACCCCAGCCACGGCTTGATTTGATCGAGCAACAGGTCGACGACGTCGTCTTCGCTGATGTCGGCGATTGGAGATCCTTCCTTCACGAGCCGCTCGGTGCGCAGGATCCGGCTGCCGCGCGCCTGCACCGTGATGACCAGCGGCTGCGGGGGATCGAGTCCGGTATCGAGCTCCAGCTCGATCACATCGTCGCGATTCTTGTCCGAGACGAGCCGCACACCGCCCGCCGGCGTCATGACTTCGAAGGGCAGGCCTTCCGCGCGAAGCACGTTCGCCATAGCGCGAAACGCCGGGATCGCACGCGTGTCGAGAAACTCTTCGTACTCGCGGCTGGCCGCGGCAGCGCGCTCGCGTCGCGTCGCCGACGCCCGGCGGGCCGCTTCGATCGCCATGCGGACACGGTTGCGAAGCTGGCCGGCATCGATCATTCAAATCACTCCTGCGCCTTCGAGCGCGACAATCGTCTGTCGATCGTAGCCCAGCTCCATCAGAATCGCTTCGCTGTGCTGTCCCAGCGTCGGTGGCGGCGTGCGGATTGAGGGCGGCGTCTCCGAGAGCTTGAGGGGCGACCCCATGACTTTGATCGGTCCGACTGTGGGATGGTGGAGCTCGGCGATCATGGCGCGAGCCGCGAGCTGCGGATCCTGAATGACCTCTGCCACGTCTCGAACCGAGCCGCACGGAACGCCCGCGGCACGCAGCACGCCGAGCCATTCGCTGCGCGTGCGTGAGACAAACACGCGGTCCAGCAGCGGCTTCAACTGCGCGTAATTCTCCATTCGATCGCGATTCGTCTGAAACCGATCATCCGCGGCAAGATCCGGCGCACTCGCGGCAGCACAGAAGCGCCGCCACATCTCATCGTTGCCGACGGCGATGACGATTTCACCGTCGGATGTCTCGAACAGTTCGTACGGCGCGATGGTCGCGTGGCGGTTCCCGATTCGGCGCGGAGTCTCGCCCGTCGTGAAGTAGTTGCCGGCCTGGTACGTCAAGAGCGCAGCGGCGCCGTCGAGCATCCCGATGTCGATGATCTGTCCTTCGCCGCTCATCGCTCGCGCGTAAAGCGCCGCCAAAACGCCATGCGCGGCGAACATGGCGGCAGCGAGGTCCGTGATCGCGACACCGAGCCGATAACCAGGGCCGTCTGCGGCGCCGGTGAGGCTCATCAGACCGCCTTCAGCCTGAATGACGGCGTCGTAGCCCGCTTCGCTCGATCGTGGACCGGAGTGACCGTATCCGGAGATCGAGCAATAGACCAGACGAGGATGCGCTCGACGCAGCGTGTGGCCATCGAGTCCGAGCGCCGCGAGTGTTCCGGGACGGAAATTTTCAACGAAGATGTCCGCACGCGGCAGCAATCGGTCGAGGACAGCGCGGCCCTCCGGATGTTTGAAATCGAGGGTGAGGCTTTCTTTGTTGCGGTTGATGCTGAGAAAGTACGCGCTCTCTGCGCCGATAAACGGCGGACCCCAGTGCCTCGTGTCGTCACCGCGGACAGGGTGTTCGACCTTGATGACACGCGCTCCGAGGTCCGCCAGGATCATCGTGCAGTAAGGGCCGGAGAGCACGCGGGTGAAGTCGAGAACCGTGATGCCGTCGAGCGGACCTGGCACCGCGCTATTGTTACAGATCATGGAGATCACGATTTTCAGCGGCAGCGATTGACAGCCCTGCCAACAAGTGAAGGAGTTTCTTTCACACGCCGGCCACACCTTCACCGTTCGTGTCGTTGACGAAGACGACGAGGCGTACGATGCGCTGCTTGCCTTGGGCTATCGAACGGTGCCGGTGACGGTGATTGGCGATC
>DASPWV010000088.1:0-2723 GCA_035637635.1 Vicinamibacterales bacterium
CTTCGTTGCGGTCAGCAGCTGCGCGTGAATTTCGAGGCCGATTACGGGCTCGTAGGAATGGATCATTCGATCATTCGAAGGTCCGCGCTACGTATTGGTAAGGCGAGGCCCCGCTTCGATCACGGCAGGATCGACGTCCGCCTCGAACTCCTTGAAGTTGTCGATGAACATCGACGCCAGCTTGCGCGCCTGCGCATCATACGCGTCCCGGTCCTGCCACGTGCTCCGCGGATCCAGAACGTCCGACGGAACATCAAGACAACTGGTCGGCATTTCCAGATTGAAGACCTCATGCCGCTGATACCCGACGCTGTCCAGCGCGCCGTGCAGCGCCGCGGAGATCATCGCCCGTGTGTATGCAATCTTCATCCGGCTGCCCACACCAAATGGACCGCCGGTCCAACCCGTATTCACGAGCCACACGCGCGCGCCGTGTCGCGCAATGCGCTCACCGAGGCCGCGCGCGTAAACGTTCGGATTGAGCGGGAGAAAGGGCGCGCCAAAGCACGTGCTGAAGGTCGCGGTCGGATCCTTGACGCCTTTCTCGGTGCCCGCCACCTTCGCGGTGTATCCCGAGAGAAAGTGGTACATGGCGCCTTCGGGCGAGAGGCGCGCGATTGGCGGCAACACGCCAAACGCGTCGGCCGTCAGCATGACGATGTTTTTCGGATGGCCGCCCATCCCCGACGCCACTGCGTTGTCAATGAAATCAATCGGATACGCACCGCGCGTGTTCTCGGTCAACGACCCATCGTCGAGATTCAGCTCGCGTGTTTCTGGATCCAACATGACGTTTTCGAGCACCGTGCCGAAGCGGCGCGTCGTTCCGTAGATCTGCGGCTCGGCCTCTTCGGAAAGCCGGATCATTTTCGCGTAGCAGCCTCCTTCGAAATTGAAAACGCCGTGATCGCTCCAGCCGTGTTCGTCGTCGCCAATCAACCGCCGTTCAGGGTCGGACGACAGCGTGGTCTTGCCGGTGCCCGAGAGTCCAAAGAAGAGTGCGGTGTCGCCCGCGGATCCTATGTTTGCGGAACAGTGCATCGAGAGCACGTTCTTGAGCGGCAGGATGTAGTTGAGAACCGTGAAGATCGCCTTCTTGTTCTCGCCCGCATAGCTGGAGCCGGCGATGAGCACCTCGCGCGAGCCCATGTTGAGCACGATCGCGACCTCCGATCGTGTGCCGTGCTTATGAGGGTCGGCTTTGAAGCCGGGCGCCGTGAAGACGGTGAATTCAGGTTCGAACGCCGCCCGATCGTTTGCCGAGGGGACGATGAAGAGGTTTTGGACGAAGAGGTTCTGCCATGCGAGCTCGTGAATGAACCTGACGGGCAGCCGAAAAGAAGGATCCGCCCCCGCGAAGAGGTCCTGAACGTAGAGCTCCTTTGAGTCGAGATAGGCGAGAAGGTCGCGCTTTAGCGCGTCGAACTTCTGCGGGTCGATTGGCCGATTGACCTTGCCCCAGTGCACATGCTGTTCGCTCGACGGTTCGCGGACGACAAACTTGTCGTTGGGCGATCGGCCGGTATGGGCGCCAGTGCGACAGACGAGCGGGCCGTCCTTGGCCAGCTGCCCCTCGCTTCGTTGGACGGCGTGCTCATAGAGAGCCGCCGTGGACAAGTTCCAAAACACCTCGCCCGAAGTGTGCAGGCCGTGTTCCTCCAGTCCGCGAACACGGCCGGCGTGCATGATGCTCATGAGATGACTCCAAGACGAGGCAGACTGCGCCCGTTGATAATCTGACGATCGTACCGGCTAGAATCGCGCTAAGTCAATATCGCAGACGCATTTGGGCCGATCCTGCTACAATTCCTGTAAACACGCCTCAGCTCTTTCCCGTAACTCATGTCAGGACGCCTCGTTCCAGAAGCCGACACCAGCACGCCTAGACGCCTCGCCGATGCGTCGCAATCGGCCGCGTCCGTGTTGGCGGCTGAAATCAAAGGTTTGGTGCTTGCCGGCGAACGGGACGCGGCACGCGAGCGCTTCGCTGCGCTCGTCGCGGTGCTGCAGCGCCGGGGGCTTCGCATTGCGTTTCATTACCTGCGCGATGCCGCCGACGCCGACGAAGTCGTGCAGGATGCGTTCGTCAAGGTGTTTCTGCACATCGAGCAGTACCGGGAAGAACTGCCGTTCGATGTGTGGTTCATGCGCATTCTCGTAAACGCGTCTCTCGATCGGCTCAAGAGCCGCGGCCGGCAGCAGCGGTGGATTGCCGGACCGAGTGAAGATTCGCTCGATGCGCGGCCCGTGGAACAGGCGGCAGATCTCGAGCCCTCGAGCGAACACCGGTTGCTCGCGAAGGAACGCTGGCAGCAAGTCGTGAAGGCGGTGGCCTCGCTGCCCGATAGACAAAGGCTGGTGTTCACGTTGTCACATATCGACGAGCAGACGGCAGCCGAGATCAGCGAGGCAACGGGCATGAGCCCGGCGACAGTACGCGTCCATTAGTTCCGCGCGCTGCGGAAGCTCAGGGCGCTCGTAGGGGAAGCAAGATGACTCGACGCGGTTGCGTGCCGTTCGATCGGTTGACGGCCTTGGCGCTCGTCGCGCGTGCGCCAGAAGGCGACTCCGACCGACAGCTTCTGGCCCATGTGGCGGATTGCCGGCGGTGCGCCGCGCGATTGGTCGCACTCACGTCGGACGTCGAAACACTTCGCGAAGCCGCGTGGCAGGAAGCCGATGCGCTCTTCGACGACTCCGCGCTCGAAATTCAGCGCACGCGG
>DASPWV010000089.1:0-3322 GCA_035637635.1 Vicinamibacterales bacterium
AATCAACTTCTGACGTCGGAGATGAATTTTCATGTAGTGGCGGGACTTTAGCCCCGCCGACGGGACGGGACTCTAGCCCCGCCGATGTGGGCGGGCCTGAAGGCCCGCCACGACAACGCGAGGAGAATTTATGCGAACTAAAACGTCTGTGCAGAAGGTTGTTGCGGTGGCGATGACCGTCGCGGCGGTCACCGTAGTAGCCGGCAGCCAGCAGCGCCGCGCGCCCTACACGCTCGACGACTGGATGACAGTCACGAGCGTGGGATCGTTTGTGTGGTCGCCCGACGGAACGCAGATCTATTACACCAGCGACGCTGGAGACAGCGGCACCGACGAGATCTTCAGAATCCCCGTCAGCGGCGGTCAGCCCACTCAGGTGAGCCGCAACCCCGCCGGGGAGCGGCCGAACCCGAAAGGCAACCTCGAGCTCTCGGCGGACGGCAAGACGATCTTCTACACGATGTCCAATTATTTTCAGAACATCGAGGACATCTACCGGCTGCCGGCGTCCGGAGGTCCTGCCACACGATTGACGTTCAACGACGCGATCATCGAAACCGAACCGCGCGTGTCGCCGGACGGAAAGACGCTCGCATACTTCTCCCGCACGGCCCGCGGAACGAAGATTTTCATGCTCGATCTCCAGTCCACACCGGCGTGGCCGCGGCTGTTCGATCCGGGGCCGAAGTTCGAGCGCAATCCGGTCTGGTCGCCCGACGGAAAGACGGTTGCATTCTTCCGCGAAGGCGACATCTGGCTCCGCGATGCGGCCGGAGGCGAGCCGAAAGCGCTCGTGTCCGCCGAGTATCCGCGAGGCAACGGATCGCCGGTGTGGTCGCCGGACAGCCGCCGCATCGCGTTCACCAACGGCAGCAGCGGCTTCGACCAGATTGGCGTCGCCGACGTCGCCACCGGCAAGGTGACGCCGCTCACCTACGAGGCGACCGATCACGATAGTCCATCGTGGTCGCCCGACGGCACGCTCGTCGCCTACATTCGCTCCACCGGCATGAGCCGCGACGTCGTCGTCACATCTTCCGATGGACACGGCACTCCGAAGGTGCTCGCGACAGGGAAGGGCATTCGCCGCTCGCCTCAGTTCGCGCCCGACGGAAAGACGCTCGCTTACCTCGAAACGACCGCCACGCGGGCCTCGGACATCTGGTTGATGCCGGTGCAGGGCGGCACGCCGAAGCAACTCACGAACTCGATGGGTCGCATCAATTCCGCCGACCTGAGCGCGCCCGAAGAACTCACTTATCCCGGGCCGGACCACCTGAAGATTCCGGCGCTGCTCTACAAGCCGAAAGACTTCGATCCGAACCGGAAATATCCTGTCGTCGTGCTGCTGCATGGCCATCCGGGACAGTGGAACGAGTCGATGAACATGATGTGGCAGTACCTCATTCAAAAGGGGTTCGTGTTCATCGCGGTTAACCCGCGAGGCACCGTCGGCTTCGGGGACGGCTTTCACGATCTCCACGTCGGCGACTATGGCGGCACGGAATACGAAGACTGCATGGCGGTGCTCGACTACCTCAAGACGCTTCCCTACATCGATATGACACGAAAGGCGACGTGGGGTGGCAGCGGCGGCGGCTACATGAGTCTCGCAATTGCGACGAATTCTCCCGGCACGTTCCAGGCGCAAGTGATTCGCGCGCCGGTATCGTCGTGGAAGAACCTCGCGATGGAGCGCTACGTCTCGCCCGCCAGATTCGCTACGCCGACGCGCGAGCCTGGACGCGCTCGCGAGGAATTCGGCGGGGCCTACACTGATATCCCCGATCGCTATGACGAGCGGTCCCCCCTCAATTTCGTCGAGAAAGTCGCTGCCCCGCAGTTGCTCATGCAAGGCTTGCGCGATTCATCCGTTCCGCCAAACGAATCGAAGCGATGGGTGAAACGGATGCGCGAGCTCGGGAAGGGCGACTTGATTGAATATGTCGAATATCCAGACGAAGACCATGGGCTGAGCCGCTATCGCGCGAGTGTGCGCGACGAGCTCGTTCGTATCGACCGCTTCCTGTTCGAGCACTTGAAGCTCGATCGGCCCAAGGAGAAGACATCGACCGCTCAGGATTGATTGGCGTCGCGCTTTCGCTGCTCATCTCGCTGGGCACCGGCGCAAGGGGTGCACAGGGTCGTCAAGCTCACGACCGCGATATCACTACGCGAATCATCGACCTGCCCGTCACGCTTCGCTTGCCGGTCGACAACTGCACCGTCCCGGGTGTTGCGATGTTCATTGCCCGAAAACTGAGAATCCCTGCGGGCATCGAGAATCTGCCGGGATGCACGTTCAGCGACAAACCGCCCAACGGCGATTCCATTCCTCTGCGTGCCATGACGGTCGCGGACGCGATGAACACGCTGGTCGGAGCCGACGCGCGCTATTACTGGACCGAATCAGACGGCGTCATCGTGGTGCGCCCGCTCGCCGCGTGGACGGACGCAAGACATTTCCTGCACGTCACGACCAACCCGTTGCATCTTGACAAGGCGAATATAGGCGAGGCGCTCAGCGCCGCGGTGGCGGCGCTGCTAACCCGGCCCGATCGCGGTCAGTCCGCGCTGATCGCGTCGGGCGTGGAGGAAATCACGCTCGACACGGGACCGCTCTCTGTCGTCGAAGCGCTCAACGCCATCGTTCGCGCCAACGGCAACTCGTATTGGCGCGTCGAATATTGTCGTGGCGAGCGTTTGCCGCAGTTTGCCACGATCTGGATCAACACGTTCGACGACCGCGGGCTTGGCACTCCGCTCGGGAGCTGGACTCGTGACGCGTCAGGCAAAGCCGTGGACCCGTGCCGCGCTCCGCAGTGATGGTACGCGCCGCGGGGTCACGCCCGCGGTAGAATCCGCTTCACTCAAGCAATCGCGCACAACCAGCGAGGAGGGACGATGAGCGGAATCGACCTGCGTCGTGTCGTATTCGGCGGGCTGCTGGCGGGACTGCTGATCAACATCAGCGAGTTCATCCTCAACGGCGTGCTGTTCGCAGATGAAATGAACGCGGCCATGGCGGCGTTGAACCGGCCGCCACTCGACAATCGCATGATCGGATGGTTCGTGCTCCTTGGCTTCGCGCTCGGCATCGTGACGGTCTGGCTGTATGCGGCGATTCGGCCGCGATTTGGTGCGGGCCCGGGCACGGCGGCGTGCGCTGCGGCGACGACCTGGTTTCTCGCGTATTGCTACCCGAATATCGGCGCGGCCGTGATGGGACTCTTTCCGACGCCGATGATCGTGATCGGCACGGTGTGGGGGCTGGCCGAGATTCTGGTGGCGGGCGTGGCGGGAGCGTGGGTCTACACCGAAG
>DASPWV010000090.1:0-6680 GCA_035637635.1 Vicinamibacterales bacterium
CCGCCGGACCTGCAAATCGTGCCCGGCACGAGCGAGGGCGCCCCGGGGGACCGCCCGGGGACGGTTTACTACGTTGTCCGTCGCGTGCCGGCGGTGACTGGCCGGGATCTGCGGACCGCGCGCCAGTCGCTCGACGAAAACGGCCGGCCGGCCGTCAGCTTTTCGATGAATAAGGAAGGCGCGGGCAAGTTCGGGGCAGTCACCCAGGCGAACATCAATCGTCAGCTGGCGATCGTGCTCGACAATCGTGTGGTCTCGGCACCGCGCATCGAAGAGCGCATCAACGACGAAGGGCGTATTCACGGTAATTTCACCAGCGAAGAGGCCGCCGATCTCGCGCTGAAGCTGCGCTCGGGCGCCCTGCCGGCAAGTCTCACGTACCTCGAGGAGCGGACGGTCGGGCCGTCGCTCGGTCAGGAGTCGATTCGCGCCGGCGTGCTCGCGTCGATTGGCGGCCTGGTCCTGGTGATGCTGTTCATGCTGTTCTACTACCGGCTCGCGGGGATCAACGCCCTTGTCTCGATTGTGGTGAATCTGTTTCTTCTACTCGGGCTCATGGCCTACATCGGCGCCACGATGACGTTGCCTGGCATTGCGGGCTTCATTCTGACCATTGGTATGGGCGTCGACTCGAACGTGCTGATTTTCGAGCGCATCAAGGAAGAGCTGCAGACCGCGAAAGGCGCGCGCCAGGCCGTCTCCGCCGGTTTCGATCGCGTGTTCCTGACGATTCTCGACACCCACGTGGCGTCGCTGATTGCCGCTGGATTTCTCTTTCAATTCGGCACCGGTCCGATTCGCGGCTTCGCGATGACGCTGACGATCGGGCTGCTGTCCAACGTTTTCACCGCCGTCTTCGTTTCGCGCACGCTGTTTGAGTTGATTTTGTCGCGACGCCGGCAGGTCGCGACCTTGAGCATCTAATGCAGATCCTCCGGAACCCGAACTACAACTTCATCCGCTGGCGGTGGCAGGCGATTGCGCTCTCTGCAATCGTGATCATGGCCGGATTCGTGATGATCGCCGCCAGAGGCCTCCCGCTGGGAATCGACTTCTCCGGCGGCACGCTGATGGTCATCAAGTTCGAGCAGAACGTGCATGAGGATGCCGTGCGCTCGGCGATCTCAGGCATTCCCGGCGACAAGGTCATTCAGCCGTACGGCGATCCGTCCGAGCGTGCGTGGCTGATCCGATTGCCGCTGGGTGGGCCCGAGCAAGGTACGAGCCTCGAACAGGGCGCTCAAGCCGTCGTCAATGCGCTGCAGCAGGCAAACGTCGGCAAGTTCGAAGTGATCAGCCAGGAAATCGTCGGACCGGTTATCGGCCGCGATCTGCAACTGAAAGGCATCTACGCGACGCTGGCATCGATTGTTGGCATTACCGCCTACATCGCGCTGCGCTTCCGGTTTGCCTTTGCCGTCGGCGCGATCGTCGCGACGTTGCATGACGTGCTCGTCACGATTGCGTTCCTGACGTTCTTCGGCTACGACCTTTCGCTGAACGTCGTTGCGGCGATTCTGACCATTACCGGTTACTCGGTCAACGACACGATTGTCATCTTCGATCGCGTGCGCGAAAACCTGCGCGGCATGCGGCGAGAGTCGCTCGAGCACGTTGTGAATCTCAGCGTCAATCAAACGCTCGGCCGGACGATCATTACCGCCGGCACGACATTTCTTGCGGTGTTCTCTCTGTTTCTATTCGGCGGCGAAGTACTGCGCGGCTTTGCCTTCACGATGCTCGTCGGCATTGTCAGCGGCACGTATTCGACGGTTTTCATCGCCGCCGCCATCGCAATCATCCTGACGGGTAAACAGGCAAAACGCCGCGGGACCACAGCCGCCAAGCCAGCCGCCGGCGGACGCAAGGCGTCGTAAACCGGCGCCGTGGATCTGCTGACCGCCGCTTTCCTTGGCGTCGTGCAGGGGCTCACCGAGTTTCTGCCGGTCTCGAGCTCGGGTCATCTCATTCTCGCGCGGGCTTTGGCTGGGATGCAGGCCGCTCCGGCCTCGCCTTCGACGTCGCTTGTCATGTCGGGACACTGCTCGCGGTGATCGCCTACTTTCACGAGGACGTCCGTGCGATGCTCATCTCCCTGATCGGCGCGCTTCGGTTGCGGCCCGGCCGAACGGAACAGCTCATTCGGCTGATTGTCGTCGGAACGGTGCCGGTCGTCATTGTCGGTCTGCTCTTTGGCGACGTGCTCGAGAGTCTTCGCGATCCGAGAATCGTCGCGATTACGCTTGCCGCCGGAGGTCTCGGCCTGCTGATCGCCGAGAGGCTCGGAACTCACAGTCGCGATGAAGACACGATCACCTACACCGAGGCCGTCGCCATCGGACTGGCACAATCAGCCGCGCTGATTCCCGGCATCTCGCGATCGGGCGCAACGCTCACGGTGGCATTGCTGTTTGGATTGAAACGTCCTGGGGCCGCTCGGTTCGTCTTTCTCCTCAGTTTGCCGGCCGTGGTCGCGGCGGCCGCCAAAGAGGCGCTCGACGTCGAGCGGATGGGCGCAACCGACCTGTCGGCGCTGGTGTTTCTGGGCGGCCTCGTGGTGTCAGCCATCGTCGGCTATCTCACCATCAAGTATTTCCTTCGCTATCTTGCGCGGCATTCGCTGACGGTGTTTGCGATCTATCGTTTCGCGCTCGCCGCGGTGACCGTTGTCTGGTTGTTCACGTGAGCTGGCTGAGGCGCACGTTCATCACCGGCTTCTTCGTGACGGTGCCGCTCTTCATCAGCGTTGCCGCCGTGGTGTGGATCTTTCGCCTCGTCGACGACGCGACGCGCCCGCTGTCGGTGCGGCTGCTCGGGTACGAAGTGCCGGGACTTGGCGTGCTGCTTACGGCCGGGATCATTCTCGTCGTGGGCGCCGCTGCCACCAACATGATCGGCAAGCGGCTGCTGCAGCGGGCCGAGTACTACTTGCTGCACGTGCCTGTCTTCAAGACCATCTACGCGCCGGTCAGGCAACTGGCCGCCGCCTTTTCTCCCGACAACGAAGCAGGTTTCAAGAAGGTGGTCATTGTCGACGATCCACGACGCGGTATGCTGCTGGGATTTTTGACGAAGGAATTCGTGCTGGATCGGGGACGTGGCCCTGAGCCGATGGTGGCGGTGTACGTGCCGACCAATCATCTTTATCTCGGCGACATCGTTCTTTACCCGCGCGATCGGGCAAGCTTTCCGAATCTTTCCGTCGAGGAAGGGATCGGGATTTTTTTGACCGGCGGCATGGCGCTGCCGAGCGACGTTCGGAGCGAAGCCGCTGAACGTGACTACATCGCTGGAGCGCTCGGCTCCGCGAAAACTGGTGAATGAGCGAAAAACAATGACTCGAATCCTCGCGATCTGTCTCTTTGTTGCGGCCGTGATGATCGCCACGGCTCCGCTTCTGGCTGCACAACCCGAGACGCGCCCCGCTGCCGTGCCCGTCGAGCACAAGCCTGGCGGCGAAGTGAACATCCACCTGCCCGACCTGAATCAAGGCGACTTCCTGGGATTCACCGGCCACCAGATTCTGCTGTCCGGGCTCGTGGTGTGCGTCCTCGGCCTGCTCTTCGGCGCCTTCACGTACGCGAACGTGCGCAGCCTGCCTGTCCACCGCTCGATGGCCGAGATCTCCGATCTGATCTACGAGACGTGTAAAGCGTATCTCGTGCAACAGGGCAAGCTTCTTCTTGTCCTCGAGTTGTTCATTGCCACGGTGATGGTCGCGTACTTTTGGCTGACTGGACTCGAGGCCTACAAAATCGTCATCGTGCTGCTCTTCAGCCTGATTGGGATCGGCGGCAGCTACGGCGTTGCGTGGTACGGCATCCGGATCAACACGCTCGCGAACTCGCGCACGGCATTCGCGAGCCTTCGCGGAAAGGCGTTCCCCGTTTGCGACATCCCGCTGCGAGCGGGCATGAGCGTGGGCATGATGCTCATTTCCGTCGAGCTGCTCTTCATGCTCGCCATTCTGCTGTTCATTCCCGGCGAGTATGCCGGCGTCTGTTTTCTCGGCTTCGCCATTGGTGAATCGCTCGGCGCGGCGGCGCTTCGCATCGCCGGCGGCATCTTCACCAAGATCGCCGACATCGGGTCGGACCTGATGAAGGTCGTTTTCAAAATCAAGGAAGACGACGCGCGCAATCCTGGCGTCATTGCCGACTGCACCGGCGACAACGCAGGCGACTCTGTCGGTCCCACCGCGGATGGTTTCGAAACCTACGGCGTGACGGGCGTTGCGTTGATCTCGTTCATCATGCTCGCCGTCACCAGCCCTGACGTGCAGGTGAAGCTCCTCGTCTGGATCTTCATGATGCGCGTGATGATGGTGCTGGCCTCTGCCGGCTCGTATCTGGTGAACAACGCGATTGCACGAGGCCGCTACGCCGCCGCGCAGAAAATGAATTTCGAGGCGCCGCTCACGTCGCTCGTGTGGCTCACGTCGATTGTCTCGGTCGTTCTCACCTACGTGCTGTCGTACCTCCTGATTCCCACGCTGGGCGGCAACGCAGCCCTCTGGTGGCAGCTGTCCACGGTCATCACCTGCGGCACGCTTGCGGGCGCGATCATTCCGGAATTCGTGAAGGTCTTCACGTCCACACACTCGTCGCACGTGCGTGAGATCGTGACGTCATCGCGCGAAGGCGGCGCGTCGCTCAACATCCTGTCGGGCTTTGTCGCCGGCAATTTCAGCAGCTACTGGCTGGGTCTCACCATCATGGGCCTGATGTCGATCGCCTTCTTCGTGTCGACGTTGGGACTCGGCGAGATGATGAAGGCTCCCGCGATCTTCGCCTTTGGACTGGTGGCCTTTGGCTTCCTCGGCATGGGTCCCGTGACGATCGCCGTCGATTCATATGGGCCGGTCACCGACAACGCACAATCGGTCTACGAGCTTTCGACGATCGAGCAGTTGCCGAATATCGAACAGGAACTGCAGCGCGATTTCGGGTTCCAGGTGAACTTTGCTGTCGCCAAGGACCTGCTGGAAGAGAACGACGGCGCCGGCAATACCTTCAAGGCCACCGCCAAGCCAGTGCTGATCGGCACGGCTGTCGTCGGTGCAACCACGATGATCTTCGCCATCATCATGGCGCTCACGCAGGGGCTGACGACTGGAATGGAGAACCTGTCGATTCTCCACTCGCCGTTTCTGCTGGGACTCATCACGGGCGGATCGATGATCTACTGGTTCACCGGCGCGTCGACACAGGCCGTGACCACCGGCGCGTATCGTGCAGTGGAGTTCATCAAGCGTAATATCCGCCTCGAAGGCTCCACGAAGGCGTCCGTCGAGGACAGCCGCAAGGTGGTTGAGATCTGCACGCAGTACGCGCAGAAGGGCATGTTCAACATTTTCCTCGCAGTGTTCTTCTCGACGCTGGCGTTCGCGTTTGCCGAGCCGTTTTTCTTCATCGGCTATCTAATTTCCATTGCGCTCTTCGGATTGTTCCAGGCCATCTTCATGGCCAACGCCGGCGGGGCGTGGGACAACGCCAAGAAGATCGTCGAGACCGAGCTCAAGATGAAGGGCACGGACCTTCACGCGGCCTCTGTGGTGGGTGACACCGTCGGCGATCCGTTCAAAGACACATCGTCGGTGGCGATGAATCCCGTGATCAAATTCACGACGCTCTTCGGCGTGCTCGCGGTGGAGCTCGGCGTCTATCTGAGCGCCGAGTATGGAGGCGTCCTCGTGCACTCGCTGGCCATCGCGTTTTTCCTGACCGGAATGACGTTTGTCTGGCGGTCCTTCTACGCGATGCGAATCGAGTCAAAGTAGGGTCCTTCTCATTCGTATCTGAAAAAAGCATGCATGGGGGTGTGACCCGGCCGTTGACCCGAGGCGATCCGGCGGGTAAAATTCGATTCTTTGTCCCGTGCGGGTCCGTCGGTTCTTTGGTGCCTTCGGATCTTCGACGCAAAGGCGCTGAAGGAAACGAAGGTGCCGAAGGACGCCCGATTGGGTCAGCCCCGTGAGCAGTTGAAAGATCGGAGCACTTTCCGGAAAACGGTGTCTAAACCGGTACCGGTGGACTATCCACCTCTTCGTTGACACCAAATTTTTGCCGTCGATATAATCGGCGGCTTGCGCCGCTCTAGCGGACGAAGCCAGGAGGGGAATTCGTGCCACGCGACATGTTTGGCGATGTCGTCGATCCGTCAATCAAGTTCGGGAACAAATCCGGCTACACCGTCTTTCTGACGATGCTGGCCGAGACAGTGGTTGTTGCGGCACTGGTGATCGTGCCGCTGATGGCCGCCGATGTGCTGCCGACGCCACCGTCGATGATGGCATTTGTCGCAACTCCGCCGCCACCGCCTCCACCGCCACCGCCCCCCCCGCCGCCGCAGCAGATTGCAGCGCCCAAGCCGGTCATGGACGTGAACCCGGCGGCGGCACCGGTTGAGGCCCCGAGGGAAATCAAGGCCGAAACCGGCATCGAGAGCGGCGTCAAAGGCGTTGTCGGCGGCGTCGAAGGCGGCGTCGTCGGCGGCGTGAGCGGCGGCATCGTCGGCGGTCTGGCCGAGGCGCCGCCGCCCCCGCCCCCACCTCCGGCTGCTCCGGTCCGCGTCGGCGGCAACATCAAGCAGCCGACGAAAGTGAAGGACGTGAAGCCGGTCTATCCGGCGATCGCGCAGTCAGCCCGTGTGCAGGGCGTCGTGATCATCGAGGCGACGAT
>DASPWV010000091.1:0-1884 GCA_035637635.1 Vicinamibacterales bacterium
TTCGGGCACATGCGCGTCCAGCAGAAGATCGATCAGGCGCCGGCTGGTACGAAAATCGGCGCGTCGGTGTTCACCGCGGCGGCGCAGCTCGGAATCTTGGGAGGCATTTTGAACGTCGTCTGGGCGGTCACCTTGATCGCCCCCGACGGCGGAGAGCCCTACGACGTCTTGTATTATGACCAGATCCGCTGCCTGTAACGTCAGGCTTCATCGATGCATCAAAATCGTTGGCTGATCCTTGTACGTCGTGCGGGTAGATTCCGTGTATCCGCATTTCTGTGCAACTCGAATCGAGCGCGTGTTGGCTGGAGCAATGAGACAAGCCGTACGCATGACGCCGAACCGTGTTTCGAGCCAAGCGAGAGCGGTGCGGGCGGCCTCGGTGGCCAGGCCTTTGCCGTGCGCAGATGGAGTGAGCACCCAACCGATTTCCGGGAGGCCTTCGATCGACGGGCCTATGTCACGTTTGAAATCGGCGAATCCAACCTCGCCCACGAATCGGCCCGACGCCTTCTCGTTCATCAACCAAAATCCGAATCCCTTCAGATACCAGTGCCCGACGTGGCGCTGGAGCTTGATCCATACGTCTTCGCGTGAGAACGACCGGCCGCTGATGTGCCGGGTGACTTCCGGATCACCCCACATGGCGGCGCAGTCCTCGAGGTCATCGACACGATGTCCACGCAGGACCAGGCGCTCGCTCTCGACGGTGGGAATTTCGACCATGGACGAGGTCTTACCACGACGATCGGCAAATGCCGTAGCCTGCCGGTGATGAACACTCAGCTGGGGTTCACCTGTCGCGGATGTTGAGAGGGCCGAGAAACATGCGCTTGCCGAGCTCGACGCCGTTGTGACGCAGAATGGCGTAGGCGGTGGTGACGTGAAAATAGAAGTTCGGGAGCGCGAACTCGGTGAGGTAATCGGTGCCCATCAGGACCTTGCCTTCCATGAGGGGAAGATCGACGAGGCGCGATTCCGCGCCGGCGAAGTCGACCGGTGTGAAAGTCTCGAGGTAAGCCGCGGAGGAACGGAGCCGGTTGCGAAGGGCGTCCATCGTCTGCTCGGTGTCGGGGTGGCGCGGCGCGTCTTTTCCGGTGAGCCGCGCCGCCGCGAACTTTGCGGCGTCCGACGCGGCCTGTACTTGGCGCACGAGCGGGTACTGATCCGGTGCAAGCCGCATCGACAAGAGGACGTTGGGATCGAACGATCGCTTTTGTGCATAGTCGGTGGCTGCTTCCAGCCACTTGTCGACGTTCTTCAACATTTTCTTGAACTGCGGGACCGAAACTTCGTAGAGGGACATGAGCGAATCTCCAACATCGAGTGTCGTAGCTACTGCGTCGCGAACGCGTAGACGGCGTCGTCGCTTGCGACGAAGATGCGACCCTTCGCGACGATGGGCGTCGAGAATCGACGGATGTTGGACAGCATCTCCGCCGCCCCGCCGCCGCCAAAAACCGTTTGTCCGGTGTCGCCGTCGAATCCAACGAGGCGGCTGGCCCCTTCGGCGCCCAGGCTCCATACGATCGCTTCTGATCGACCGTCGGTGGTGGTCACGATGGGCGAGCCTCGTCCGTTCTGTGCCGCACACCAGGCCACGGTGACCTCGGGTGGAGAAGCGGCGCTGATTTTGATGGCGGTCAGATCGCCCGATCCGCTCGGGCACGCCATACCATTGCCGGCAAACGCGACATAGGTTCCGGTGGCCGTCGTGTAGGAGGCTGCCGCCGTGATGATCGAATTGCTGGCCACCTTGGCGCTGGTCACGCCTTCGCCGCTGGTTCCGTCGCCGGTTCCGAGCCCACCCAAGTGGGATCGATCGAGCACGTAGGCGACGCCATTCTTGCCGAGCGCCACGACGAGCTGCGACGGCGTGGCCCC
>DASPWV010000092.1:0-4755 GCA_035637635.1 Vicinamibacterales bacterium
AATCGTACCCGATCCACACGGAAAACTTCGGTTTGCGGAACCACGAGCTGCCCGCTCCGCGAATTTGATCCGCGGTCGGCACGACGAGGCCTCGCAGATAAGGTTCGCCGAGCTTCTCGGCCAACCCCTGCTGCACGAAGAGGACATCCTCCCAGTCCCTGTTGAAGAGCGTCTTCCATGACCAGTCGAAGTGCACGGGGAAGCCGAGAGCAAACGTCTGCAAGCTCACGCCGTACGACGCGCGGGAATCAACCAGACGGAACCCATCGATGGGGGTCGCCGGTCCCGGAATCGCGACACCCGTTCGCGTGTAGCCGATAATCGGCTGCTCGATGGACGAACTGCTCGTCCACGCCTTGAACGGCTGGCTCTGCCACGAGGCGCCGCCAAGGTTGGCGAACAACGTCCCGCGTATCCCACCGAGAATGCCAATCGGCGTGGCCATCGCCTCGATCAACGGGAAGCGGAGCTCGCCGTTCAGGAAGAATGCGTCCTGTCCGACAAACGACAGGTAATCGTAGCCGCGCATTTCGGAGTTGCCGCCGAAATACATGAAGTCGGGATTGTCGCCCCAGCTGTGGAAGCCTTTCGCACGCATCGCCAGGAGGCCCGTGCCGCCGAGACGCAGGTAGCGGCGTGCGTCGACATCAACTGTCTGGCGTGACAGCATGCTGCCGATTTTCGGCGCCGCTTCATAGCCGATTCGCATGGTGCTGCCGGCAAGCGGTCCGAACTCGCGGAACACCGTGGTCTCCTGCGTGAACGCGAGGCCGAGCGGCATCATGGAGCCGTTGTTGAACAACTGCCGGCCGAATTGGGCCGCCTGATATTGCTGTGAATACTGCTCGAGCGCAGGATCGTCGAACGCCTCCTGGTAGTTGACGTACCCGCCGTAGAACTCGATGCGCCGGTAGCGGTTGAACGGATAAATGCCGAACGCTGTGCCGCCGCGAATGGTTCGCGTGGCAATGGCGAGATCGCGATCGATGAGGCCGCTGAACGACGGATCGTAGAAGATGTTTTCGAGCTGCCCGTAGAAGAACTGCGTCTGCGAGTAGCCCTGCACCGCCCACTGGAAGCGCCGCTCCAGGTTCAGGTAATTGAACGACATCGTCCGATACTGCGAGACGGATGCCGCAAACATGCTGAACTGCTGATCGCCCAGCACGTCGGTGAAAGAAATCTGCGTGCCGCCGAAGAAATCGCCGCCGCTCGTGACGCCCAGGTTCACCGGCGGACGACCATCGAGGTACAGCTTTTCGAATTTGCCCTTCTTGTGCTTGTTGCTGGCGACGAGCGTGTGCGTCATCGGTGCCTGGAAATCGATCACCGGCCCCGGCGCTCCGAAATCGGCGGATGCCGCCTTGTTCAACGGCTCCTTGCGCTCGAGCACGTGCAGGCCGTAGTCGCCCTTGTAGTACGTGACGAAGGCGATATGCGGCTGGTTGTTGGATTCGTGCAGCACGACGGGCGAGTAGTTGCCGGCGAGCGCGTCGGTGAACTGCTCCAGCTCGCCGGTCTTCATGTTCAGCGTCCAGACGTTGTGGACGTTGCCGTTCTTTGCGACCTCGGGGTCGATGGGCTTGGCAGGGTCGGTAGCAGTGGACGTGAACACGAGGGTGTCCGCGTCGACGAACTGTGCGCCGCCGTCGTCGTGCGTGCCGAAGGTGATCTGCTTGCTGTTACCGCTCGCCAGATCGAGCACGAAAAGCTTCTCGTTTCCGCTGACGCGCTTGAGATAGACGATCGACTTGCCGTCGGGCGACCAGGTCGGCGCGTAGTCCGCGAAATCGTCCTTCGTGAGATTGACGATCTCTTTCGTCTCCACATTGATCGTGTAGATATCGGAGATGACGCTGCGTGCCGCCGAAAACGCGATGAGCTTGCCATCAGGCGAAAAATCGGGCGACTCGGGCGCATCGACGCTGTTCATGGGAATGCGCACTTCGATCTTGCGTGTCAACACGTTCTGAAGAATCAGCGATCGATCCTTCTCGGTGCGAACGAAGTACGCCAGCCGATCTCCCTGAGGAGACCACGACATCCACGGCACGATGTTGAAGCGCATACCCGGCGTGGGGATGTACTCGAAACCTTTGTCCTGATCGAATCCGTTGGTCAGGTTGCGAATGATCTGACCGTCCTTGGTGGAGATCAGGACGATGTCGAGCTCGCGATCTTTGCGGTTGCCGGTCATGGCCGCGAGCAGATCGCCGGAGGGCGACGGCTCGATCGAGAGGATGTTGGTGAACTTCGATTTCTGCGGATTGGGTGCGAGATCGCGGCCGTAGTCGGCCGGACGTTCCTTGTCGCGAAACGGCTTGAAGCGTTCTTTGAGATAGCGATCGAACTGCTGGTCCCATTCGTCCGGCTTCATCTGAAACGCTTCTTCGAATGCGTTGTCGCCGCCGCCGATGACGCTCTTGCGAAGCGAGAAGACGAACTGGCGCACGCCCTCTTTGCCCCACCGCGCCTCGATGAACTCGAATGCGGCATGCCCGAGGTTGTAGATCATGCGCGCGTTGTTGAACTGCCCGTAGTCCTGCAGCTCGGTCATCTTCGGGACGATGTCGGCCACGGCGGCGTCGCGAACCGTCATCAGATCGATTGGCCGCCAGCTGCCGGTCTCGTAGTCCGCCATGCCTTCCATGACCCACAGCGGCATGTTCGATCGAATGAGCGAAGTGGGAATGATGTCGAACTGAAAGACGTGTGTGAGCTCGTGCGTGATCAAGCGATAGAGAAGATCCGACGGTTCGTCCATCGGCATCAGGATGCGATTGCGACTCGGCTCGGCAAACGCCCCGACGCCTTCCTGCGCCTGGCCTGGCAGCACGTTCTGCTGGAAGAACTCGCTTTGGGTGGAAAACAGAATGAGCGGCACCTTGAACGCGAGATCGTGCTTCAGCTCGGAGCTGACGTGCTGATAGGCGCTTTCGGCGTAGCCGGCGACCCGTTCGAGATGCGGCTCGATCTCGGGGTAGTAATAGATTTCGAAATGCTCGGTCGCGTAGATCTGCCAGTTGAAGTTGTCGTACTTGATCTGGTTCTTGCCGAAGTAGGGGACAAACTGGGTTTGCGCCCCCGCTTCGACAACACCGATCGTCAGCGCTGCGGCAACGACAGCAATGACTGGCAAACGGGACCGGCCACGCGGACTTGTGTGCATGGGCCTTACTCCTGGCAGGCTGAACGTCATCTTATAGTGGAAACCGCCTAAATGGCAGAGCGCGCGAGCAAGATTTGGTCCGGCGGCTGTTTGTCCTATGTCCGTGACAACCGGCGGGCCTGGCCGGCCCGTCACAGGTCTCTACTCGGGGACAAACGCCCGTAATTTGAGACATCACTTGCGGATCGCCGTAGCGGAAGGAGCGCGGCGCGCAAGGACCGGCTTCGCCGGAGGGACCGCATGCGCGGCGGGAACGAACGTTCCTTCCCGAAGGTCCCTCCCCGCGGGGTCCTGCTGCGAGCGTAAGCGAGCAGTCCTTCGGTGCGAAGCACCGCCTACGAAGCGAAGCGACGCCTACGGTGCGAAGCACCGCCTAATTGAGGCACAATAGAGCTATGAACCAGCCAAACAAGACGCTGCGCGTGGCTGCCGTGGCCGCAACTGCCATCGCGCTCATCGCGATCAGCATGCCGTTTGTGTGGCAGCGCCATGTGGAGGCCGAGCCGTCCCCGCCGCCGCCCGCGCTGGTTGCATCGCATGCGACGCCGCTGCCCGATGCGGCGCCGGCCACCGAAGCCGTCGCGGAGCCCGAAGGGGCCGTGCAAGCCGATGGCGCCGCGTGCATGGCCAACGCGAAACCGGCCAACTTCAATTTCACGGTGAAGACGCTCGAGGGCAAAGAGGTGTCGCTCGCCTCGTACAAAGGCAAAGTGCTCCTGCTGAACTTCTGGGCGACATGGTGCGGACCCTGCAAAGCCGAAATTCCCGGATTCGTCGAACTGCAGGCGAAGTACGGCGACAAGCTGACGATTCTCGGCTACTCGGTTGATGACACGGCTGAGAAGGCGCGCGCGTTCGCGCAAGAGTACAAGATGAATTATCCGATTCTGCTCGGCGAAGGACGCGAGGAAGTGCAGGACGCGTTTGGCCCTGTGTGGGGTATTCCCGCGTCGTTCCTGGTCAGCAAAGAGGGGATGATCTGCAAGAAGCACCTGGGCATCGCGGCGAAGAATACGTTCGACAAGGAGATTCAGGCGCTGCTTGGAACTTCATAGTATGATGCGCTCAGCACGATGCTCAAAGGTTTCACCCACGCTCGTCTCGCTTGCGGCTGCCGGCTCGCGTTTCGCGAAGGCACATCGGGAAGTCCTGTAACGGTCGTCCTCGATCAGGCGTCGCCCGGCTGCATCAACCCGCTGCACGTCAAAGATCTGCCGCTCTACGATTATCGCGAAGCGCTTCGTCCATCGACGCGCCTGGGTCCGATCATCGACGGCGAGTTCGAAGAAGAAGGATAAGATCACGCCGAAGGTCCGAAGGGACCGAAGGCACCGACGTCCGCGATAAATGCCGGCCACACGAGCCGGCTTTTATTTTGTGCGCGCCGCCGCGGAAAAAGGGCCTGCCCCATTTCGGAGTCGTGTCGGCCGGCTCCGGTCGAAAGGCAAAAAAGGAGGCCGGTTCTGAGTTGTTGCGCACCGTGTCCGACCACGACTACCGGGAAATGGGACAGGCCCGTTTCGCAAGCCTCTCTGGGCCCCTCAGAAAATGGGCAGGCCCTTTTCAGAAGCGGATTCTGAGGTCCG
>DASPWV010000093.1:0-3180 GCA_035637635.1 Vicinamibacterales bacterium
GCATCGCGAGGACTTTGGCGGCGGAGAGATCGACGACATCATCAAGGGCATCGATTATCTGGATCGCGAAGGGTTGATCGATCGCAATCGCGTCGTCATGCAAGGAGGGAGCACGGGAGGATATCGCACCATGCAGGCGGCCGTGCGCTACCCTGACGCGCTGAAGGCGGCGGTCAACATGTATGGTCCAACGAACGTCGTCAGTCTTCAGAGCTTCTATGCAAACACCGGCCGCCGAACGCTCTTTGGCGGCAGCGATACATCGAAGAGCGCGGAACACTGGCGTGAACGATCCGCGACTTACAACATCGATCGAATCAAGACACCGATCCTGCTGCTCTGGGCAGACCGGGATCTCGGCGTCCCCACCATGCAGGCTGAGGAGTACTATCGCCTCGCGAAACAAAAAGGTGTTCCCGTCGAGTACGTCGCATATCCCAACGAATCGCACGGCTGGTACAACTGGCGTCCAGAAACCCTAAAGGATGCGCTGAAGCGCGTCGCCGCGCATTACGACAAATACCTGGGTCAGGAATAGAGAGGCTTTCCAGCTGCGCATCCATTTCAGGCTGCGACGCGCCAGAGCACATCATGAGAGCGCTTGGAAAATACGGTCCGTCAGTCTCGGACATCGGCCTTGGCTGCATGGGCATGTCCGACCTGTACGGCCCCGCGGACGAAGCTGAGAGCATTGCGACCATTCACGCCGCGCTCGATGCCGGCCTCACGCTGCTCGATACCGGCGACTACTACGGCATGGGCCACAACGAGCTGCTGATCCGCGATGCGCTGAAAGGACGCAATCGAGACCAGGTCGTGATCAGCGTCAAGTGCGGCGCACTGCGCGACCCAGGAGGCAACTGGCTGGGCATCGACGGCCGCCCGGCTGCAGTCAAGAACTTCCTTTCGTACTCGCTGCGCCGGCTCGGAACCGATCGCATCGACATTTACCGCCTTGGACGAGTCGATCCCGCTGTGCCGATCGAAGACACCGTGGGCGCAATGGCGGAGATGGTCAAGGCCGGCTTTGTGAGACACATCGGTCTGTCGGAAGCCGGAGCCGCAACGATTCGCCGAGCGCACGCAGTTCATCCGATCAGCGATCTGCAGATTGAGTATTCGCTGATCTCGCGCGGCATCGAGAGCGACATCCTGCCTACTTGCCGGGAGCTCGGCATCGGCATCACCGCCTACGGCGTGCTCAGTCGCGGTCTCATCAGCGGGCACTGGACGAAGGACCGCGCAACAGCACCGAACGATTTCCGGCGCTACAGTCCGCGTTTCTCAGCGCAAAACATCGAGCACAACCTGCGGCTCGTCGAAGCGCTGCGCGGGATTGCAGAGTCGAAAGACGCAACCGTCGCTCAAGTGGCGATCGCGTGGGTGCTGTCGCGTGGCTCGGACATCATCCCGCTCGTGGGCGCGAGACGACGCGAGCGTCTGACCGAGGCGCTCGGCGCGTTGAACCTCAAACTGACCGGCGATGATCTGCAAGAGATCGAGCGCGCGGTGCCGCCGGACGCAGCCGCGGGCGATCGCTACGCGGCGCCGCAAATGTCTACGCTCGACAGCGAGGCAAAGCCTTAGCGCTCTCCAGCGCGCTTAGTGCGTGAGCCCGTAAATCAGGTAATTGACGCCGAGCTTATAAGCCTCGTTCGATGTGTCGAACGGAAACAGTCCCTGCCCTGACCATTCCCAGTACTCCGGCACGTCGTTGTCGAAGTTCGCGACTACCATCAGCCGTTTCGACGCGTCGTTGTCCTCGAAGATGCCGTAGTAGCTCGGGCGGATGCCGAACATGGGATGCACGATCGCATCGATGTCCTTGACTCGAAAAAACGAGTCGAAAATATGATGAGTGCTATCGAGCTTGACGAAGCGGCCGTTCGGGAGCACGCGGCGCATCTGTGCTTCGAAATTGCTCCACTGCTCGGCGCCGTCGAAGTCCTCGAATACTGCGAACCCACCCTTCAACAGGTATGCGCGAAACGATTGCGCTTCGCCGTCTGTGAGATTCCAGAAGCCCGGCTCCCACATGAACGCAATCGGATAGTTGAACAGCTCGGGATCGTCGAGCGTGAGAATACGGCTCCCGTCGGTCCGTGCGTCGAGCAGCGTGAGTTCTTTCGCGATGAGCGACAGGTGCTGCTCCGCGCGCGGATAGTCGTGATTCCAGGCGGAGCTGAACCCGCCCCGGCGCGAAAAGCTGAAGTCCGATTTCCAACGCAGTCGCACGAAAGTAAACCGGCCGTCGTAGTCAACATCTGTCCGATAGGCGCCGCCCGGCGCGTCAAACTGCGCCGCGAGCAGCGTCGAGGCGATGAAAACGACGGCCACGGCTACTCGACGAGTACCTCGCGCGATCTCCATCGATGGTTGTTCCAGGTGTCGCTTAAGAGGCCGCCTCGTATCAATGGCACCCATGTTCGCAGCGCGCCGCCGGCACGGGGATACGCTAACATCAGCGCACCCGAGTCGCGAAGCCTGCGCGAAGGTCCATGACCCGCCACCCCGCGCAATGTAAGAGATTGTCGCAATCGGGATAGCCCATCAAATCCCTGCTACGCTTCGGCTCGCCACAGACAGGAGGAGAAGAAATGACGGGTCACATTCTCCGTAGTGTGATCCGGTTGTTGGTGGTCTCTTGGCTGTCCGCCGGAGTCGCATTCGCGCAAGCGACCGGGACCACTGGATCCATCAACGGCCGGGTGAGCGATGCGAGCGGCGGTGTTCTCCCCGGCGTGACGGTCTCGGTCAAGAGTCCGTCGATGATGGGTGTGCAAACCTCCATCACCGACGCGGGCGGCAATTACCGCTTCCCCGCCCTGCCTCCCGGCACCTACACAGTTGCCTACGAACTCGTCGGCTTCAAATCCTTGGAGCGGGCGAATATTCAAATCTCGATTGGCTTTACTGCAACGGTGAACGTCGAACTCGCCGTGGCGACGCTCGAGGAGACCGTGACGGTCACCGGCGACTCGCCGGTGATCGATGTGAGCTCGACGCGCGTGCAGCAGGTTTTCACCCTTGAAAAGATGCAGCAGCTCCCGAACGCCCGCGACATGTGGTCGTTGATCGCCGTCACCCCGTCGGTCACGATGTCGCGAGCCGATGTCGGCGGTAGTCAGGCCGGCACCCAGGGCACGTACACGACATACGGGTTCTCCGAACAGAGACAGG
>DASPWV010000094.1:0-2368 GCA_035637635.1 Vicinamibacterales bacterium
CAGAGGAGTTTCTCGAGCTCCGCCAGCGCGTGCGTCCGGGCATCACCGGACTCTGGCAGATCACGATTCGGAGCGAAGGCGCCATCGAAGATCAGGAAGCGTACGACACCTACTACATCCGCAATTGGTCGGTCTGGCTCGACATCTACATCCTGAGTCGCACGATAGCGGCCGTGCTCAGCGGCCGCGGTGCATACTGACGAACGTAAGAGCGCCACAGAGTCACAGAGACACAGAGATAGCTTTTTCGGAATTGCGGCTTAGAAAGCTATTCTTTGGAAGGATCTCTTACAAATTTTTCTCTGTGCCTCGGCGTCTCGGTGGCCCCGTACGTCTTCGGCTTCGTTCATTGCGAAGTGATTTCGACTAGCGGCAATTCCGTCTGCTCGACAGCCTTGGTGTGAAGTCCGTCGACCGATCGGCGCAGCACGTCATCGGGAAAGCCCGTTTTCAGGAGAAACACCCGACGATTTCTCCCGAGCAGTTCGCCAGCTAGTTTCGCCGCATCGCGCCCCTCGTCTGCGCCCGCATCGATGATGACGATGTCCTTGTTGAACAGGAGCGGAACGGCCCCATCTTTGTGGTACCAGTACGCAATGAGCGCCGAGTAATCCGGCAGCGCCTCCGACAGCGCTGCTGTTTGCCTGCGGTTGTAGTCGCGCGTCCGATGTGATGCAGCCACGTCGTCCGCGAGATGCAATGTGAGTCCCCATGCGAGACATGCGCCGGCAAGGCCCGCCAGGAGCGGCGTCAAACGAGAGCGTGTGCGCGCAAGCGTCCAGACGATGGCGAGGCTTGTCGCGAGGAGCAGTGGGAGCTTGAAGAGCGCGACTTGCCGGAAAGTCCACATTGGCACGTCAGGGCCACCGACACGTGGCGTTCCGAGCAGGATGAGAAGTACAGCCGTCGTGCCGGCGATCGCACCGATCGTGAGCGGCTGCGGTTTGAGCAGGACACCGTCGAGAGACCAGGCGAACGCAACAGCGGCCAGCGGCAGCAGCTCGAGCAGGTAGCGCTGATTGAAGACGAATCCTTCGTGCCGGGTCACACCTGAAAATGCGAACACGATGAGCACCGCGCCCGCGACAAGCGACAAGAGACGCAGCTGCCGGCGCTGAGCGTCGGGTATGCGGATCCACGGAAGCCACGCGAGGAGAAAGAGCAAAAAACCGAGAATCGCCCAGGGTGCGGACTGGAAGAACGCTTTCTGAAGCACGTCGCCGAGCATCAGGTGCGCGCCCGTCACGGGATCGTAGGTGAGCCACCCCTCCACGCTTCTACCGGTCAACTGAGGCCGAACGGAGAAGTCTACGAGCTTGGCCCAAAACATCACGATCGGATCGGACCAGCGGGCCGCTCCCGCGCTTTCAAACGCGGGAACGTTCAGGTAATCGCGCCCCTTGCTAATGGGATTCCACGATCCGACGCGTGCGTGATTGATGACGGCGCTTGCCGCGAGCGGGATTGCCGCCGAACAGCCAAACGCGACGCTGGCGCGCCATCGCCGATCCGTCAGCAGCCAGACACCTCCCGCGGCTGCGGCCAGGATGATTGCGTTCTGGTAACGAATTCCTGTTGCGAAAGCGAGCAGCGCCCCTGCGGCCGCGGCCCATCGTAAGGCGGCACCTTCGATGCCACGGCCCGCAGCGGCAATTCCCGCCGTGCACAACGCCATGCTCAGCGCCTGCGGCCACACGCCCTGCGCGTACTCGATTGCGAAGCCGCCGAGGGCAAAGGCCGCGGCGGCGAGCCACGGAGTCGATTGCCCTGTTCCATACCGGCGCGCGTACGCGAAGACCATCAGCGTCGTGGCAACGTACGCGAGCGTGTTCAGCGCAACGAGTCCGCGCCACCCGCCAAACGAAAACGGCCACGCGACAAGCGCATAGAGCGGCGGCGCGGTGGAAGCGACAGGTGTCGACTCCACCGCACGCGTCCACGGTCCCGGCTCGAAGAAGAGCAACTCGGAACTTGGCGTCAGTCCCTCGGTATTCGCCACCGTCACGCGTCCCTGCCGCAGCAGAAGAACGTTAATCAAATAGTTGTCGTCGTCGGTCGTGAAAACACCAGGCACGGCATACACGAAGACGAGGACGCCCAACGCGGCGAGGGCGACTATCAACGGAGCGCGCTCGGACGTCACGATGCCGCCCTCGGCGGAGCCACCATCATCAACATCCACAACGCCAGGAGGCCCCAGAAATACGCCGAGCCGAAGACGGCGCGACCCCATGCGTGCGCGGCCCACAATCCAAGCACGAACGGAGGAGAGAGTAATCCGAGCAGCGCTCCCGTGGAGGCGATTCCGCGCCAGCCGTGAATGGTGCGGGAGCGATCCTGCACGAGCGTTGCGGCAACTGGTCCCGCA
>DASPWV010000095.1:0-5127 GCA_035637635.1 Vicinamibacterales bacterium
CCCGCGGCGAGGTAAGACATCGTGATAGCGGGTCCGGCTTGATTGGCGGCGGCGGTTCCGGTCAGCACGAAAATGCCCGTGCCGATAATGGCGCCGATGCCCAGCAGCGTCAGATCCCACGCCGTCAAGCTGCGCCTGAGCGAGCGCCCGCTGTGCTCAACATCACTTACCAGCTGCTCGATAGACTTCGTCGCGAACAGATTCGAATCCATTCCGCCTCCCTCGCAGGCCCTGGCAGGATCGCCACAGGCTGGACTCACTCAGGCAGCAAACGTTGCCGATTATAGAGGCAACTCAGGCGAGGGCTGCCAAATACTCGCGGACGCGCGCTTCGGGATTGCCTTCGAGAAGATCGGCGATCACCGCAACCGATGACGCGCCGGCTTCGATGACGCTTCGCGCGGTGTGAAGCGTGATGCCGCCAATCGCCACGACCGCTCGTCCACTCTCGGCGGTCGCGCGGCGGGCTGCGGCCATGAGCGACAGACCGACTCGCTCATGACCCGTCTCTTTCGTCGTTGTCCAAAAAACGGGCCCGACGGCCAGGTACGTAATCGGCTCCCGGAGAGCGCTCGCGATTTGTGCCTCCGTGTGCGTCGAGTAGCCGACAACGAAGTCCGCGCCCACGACGCGCCGCACATCGTCGGGCGCCAGATCGTCCTGTCCGACATGCACGCCTTCCGCGCCGGAGAGAAGCGCGATGTCCGCACGATCGTTCACGATCAGTTGTCCGTCCGCCGCCTTCACGTCTTCAGCGACGGCGCTGGCGAGATCGAGAAACTCGCCGCTCTGCATCGACTTCGCGCGCAACTGCAGTAGACGCGCGCCGCCCGCGAGGTACGCACGGGTCAGCTCGCGGGCGGGCCACCCCGCGCGACGCGCGATGTCAACGTCGACGATGGCGTAAAGACGAGGAAAGTCCGACGACAGCCGCAGATTCACGCAGATTTACGCAGATGAGCCACAGATGAACGCAGATGAAGCCGCAGATGAACGCAGCGGCGCATTTGGTTTTATCTGTGGCCTAAGCACTCTCCGCAAGGCGGGCCTTCGACTTCGGTTGATAGCGCTCCATGAAATGGGTATTGAGGCGTCCGGCGATGAAGTCCGCGTCAGCCAGAATCCGCAGATGCAGCGGAATCGTCGTTCGAATGCCTTCGATCACGGCCATTTCAAGCGTCCGTCGCATGCGCGCGATGGCTTCCTGCCGATCCATGCCGTGCACGATCACTTTCGCGATCATCGAATCGTAGTACGGCGAGATGGTGCATTCAGAATGTGCCGCGGTGTCCACCCGGACTCCAGGTCCACCCGGCAAGCTGAATGCGTGGATTGTCCCCGGCGACGGCACAAAGGTGTCGGGATCTTCGGCGTTGATGCGGCACTCGATCGCATGTCCGGTAAACATCACTTCACTCTGCTTGAATGACAGACGCTCGCCCGCGGCGATACGAAGCTGCTCTTTCACGATATCGATACCCGTCACCATTTCGGTGACGGGGTGCTCCACCTGAATACGGGTGTTCACTTCCATGAAGAAGAAGTTCCCCTTTTCGTCCATGAGGAACTCGAACGTCCCGGCATTGGTGTATTGAACGGCGCGAGCGGCGTCCGCCACGACACCGCCCATCTTGCGCCGCACTTTGTCGGATACGGCAATCGACGGCGACTCTTCGAGCAGTTTTTGATGCCTGCGCTGAATCGAACACTCGCGCTCGCCGAGGTGAATCACATTGCCGTGGTGATCGCCGAGCACTTGAAACTCGATGTGACGCGGCGATTCCAGGTATTTCTCGATATACACGTCGCCCAGTCCGAACGCGGCCTCGGCCTCGCGTTGCGCGGTCTTGTACGCGTGCGGCAGGTCGCCTGCTGCACCGACAACGCGCATGCCTCGGCCGCCGCCGCCGGCGACAGCTTTCAGGATGATCGGATACCCGATATCTTTCGCGACCTTGAGCGCCTTCTCTTCGGTTTCAACCGGACCATCGCTGCCGACGAGCATCGGCACGCCCGCTTTCTTCATCGCGCGTCGAGCTTTGGCCTTGTCTCCCAGGAGCCGAATCACCGACGGATCGGGGCCAATGAATCGAATGTGGCACGCTTCGCACACTTCGGCGAGATACGCGCTCTCGGAGAGGAAACCGTAGCCGGGATGAATGGCGTCGGCTCCCGTGATTTCCGCGGCGCTGATAATGGCCGGAACGTTGAGATAACTGTCGGCGCTTGGCGCCGGTCCAATGCAGATGTCCTCGTCCGCAAATCGGACGTGCAGCGAGTTCTCGTCGGCCTCTGAATACACGGCAACAGTTCGAATGCCGAGCTCGCGGCAAGCGAAGATCACGCGCAGCGCGATCTCTCCACGGTTGGCGATGAGGATTTTCTTAAACATGTGCAGCCGGCGGGGCTGACCGCCTTCGCTCGCGGCGACATCGCGCGCGAGCTTCGGCGAGTCTCGCCAAAGCTTCAGCGACGGCGGACGCCCCGCCACTACGTACGTAACCGAATGGCAAACAAGCGCTCGCCGTATTGCACCGCCTGTCCGTTTTCCACATAGATGCTCAGAATCTCGCCGTCGTACTCGGAGTCGATCTCATTCATCAGCTTCATCGCTTCGATAATGCAGAGCACCTGCCCTTTCTTCACGATATCGCCAATTTCGACAAAGGCTTGAGCGCCGGGTTCCGCCGCGCGATAGAACGTGCCGACGATAGGCGATTTGACAATCGCAAGCTCGGCACCCTCTTCAGGTGCCTCGAGTTCGTCAGGTGCGCTCGGGTGTGCCGGTGCAGTGCGATGCTCAGGTGCGCCGGGTGCAACGGGTGCGGTGCCCACCTCGACTGCGGGCGTCGCCAGGGTGGGAACCACCGGCATGACATGGACGGACTGGGGAGAAGCGGCGCCGCTCTTGATGCGCAGCTTCACGCCGTCCTGTTCGAGCTCGAATTCCGCCAGGTCCTGCGACCGGACGAACTCGATGAGCCGCTTGATCTCGTCCAGCGTCATGGGCACGAACGTTCGGTCACCACATGCGCGGCACATCGGTCAGCCATTCGGCACCCACCTCTGTAACGAGCACGTCGTCTTCGATACGTACACCGCCCCAGCCGGGAAAATACACACCGGGCTCGAGCGTCATTACCACGCCTGGCGCGAGCGGCGGCTCGACGCGATCGGCGCGTGCCCGCGTGACGCGCGGGCCTTCATGAACCTCGAGCCCCAGACCGTGACCAGTGCCGTGCGTAAACGCTCGATCCAGATCGTAGCGAGCCAACGTTTGCCGTGCAGCGTAATCCGCGGCCTCAGGCTGGCTGCCGGGTCTGAGCGTTTCAAACGCTGCGAGCTCGGCTTCCGCCACGCGCTCCAGCAGCTGTCGTTCGCGCTCTCCTGCAGCACCGGCTACCGCTGTTCTGGTGAGATCGGTGCAGTAGCCGTCCAGCATTCCTCCGAAATCGATCACCACGAGCTCGCCCGCTTCGATGCGGCGACTTGATGCTCGGGCGTGCGGCACCGCCGCGTTCGGCCCGGAGGCGACGATGGTATCAAAGGCCGGCCGATCGAACCCGACGCGCCGCAATTCCCATTCGAGCTCCGCCGCGACGTCCGATTCGGTCCGACCCGCTAAGGCTTTCGGGAGTATACCCTTAGCGACGCTGGAAAGTCTCAGGGCGCCGTCGCGCAATCGCTCAACCTCCCAGGCATCCTTGCGCAGACGCAGCTGCTCGATGAGACCATCAGTCTCCACCAAACCCGCCGACCAACCGTCGATCGCGACAAGACGCGCCGTCACCGAGCGGTGCCGTTGAACGCTCATGTGCGACGCTTCGAACCCTGTTCGCAGTCCCGCGAGCGATGCGAGGACGCCGACCAGTGTCTCGTCGTAACTCGACGACTGCTCGATGACCAGCGGCCTCACCATCGGAGAATCGGCGGCTCTGTGCGCAAGGACGTCGGCATATCGTCCATCACCGATCAAATCGAGTCGATCTTTTGTCACGATCAGCACGGCAGACGATGCAAAGAAGCCCGTCAGATATGCGATGTTTGGAAGGCTCGTGACGACGAGGGCGTCAAGCTGGTGTTCATCGAGACTCGCTTGCAGACGCGCCAAGCGGGCCGCGAGAAATTCTGACGGCGCGATCAGCATGGATTGCCGCGATTACGCGTCGAGCGCGCCGAGCCAGAGCTCGAGCTCGGCAATGAGCCGAACCCCGATCATGGACTCGAGTGAATTGGGCAGTCGAGATCCAGGCGTCGTGAGCAGCGCTTCGATCATCGGGGGCGCAGCGCGATTAGGCGCGCCGAGAGATTCGAGCAGACGATCGAAATCGACCTTCGATGTCGCAGCCTGACTCGCTGGATTGTTCTCGTACGCACCGGCAACATCGGGACCAGGCGCGGGTTGCGACGTGCTCTCGATGTCGCGTCGGAGCCGTTCGATTGCGTCTTCGATGGCGGGATCGCGGCTCGCGAGGGGTGCGGCGCGGCGATGATACTCGATTGCTTGCTGCAGATCGCCTCGGCGCTCATGCGCGTCCGCAATCGCCCGGAGCGCGGCGAGATTGTCGGGCGCACTGCTCAGGACCGACTCGAGCTCGGCTTGCGCCTCGTCGAGCCTCCCCAAAGCAACGAGCGTCCGCCCGAGCGTGACTCGCGCGGAGAGGTAGCCTGGGTGACGGACGAGACCTGCGCGGCAGCACCGCTCGGCCGCTTCGAGATCGCCGGCGCGTCGGTACTCTTCGGCAAGTTGCGCAAAGGCAATCGACGTCGAATCGGCATCGACCCGCGCGCGAAGTTCGGCGATTCGGGAATTGTCGGTCAGAAGAAATACGGTATCAGATTAAAAGTTCAAGGGTTCAAAAGTTCAAAGGTTCAAAGGTTCGAGGGTTCAAAGGTGCGAAGGTTCAAGAGTTCGAGGGTTCAACGGTTCGAGAGTTCAAGGGTTCAAAAGTTCGAGGGTTCAAAGTTCGAGGGTTCGAGGGAAGTCTGAACCCTCGAACCCGGAACCCTTGAAACCCAGAACCGTTGAACCCGGAACCGTTGAACCCTTGAACCCGGAACCGTTGAACCCTTGAACCTGTGAACCCTTGAACCCTTGAAACCCAGAACCTTTGAACCCGGAACCGT
>DASPWV010000096.1:0-2304 GCA_035637635.1 Vicinamibacterales bacterium
CGCCGGATTCACCCCCGCCGCGAGCACCTGGATATTCGCGGGACCGAACACCGTGGGCTGGCGGATATCGACCCCGGCGAAATACGGGTAGATGCGGAACGTCGTGCCGCGATAGAACGACGTCGTCAGCGGCTGATAGAACAGGCCGTAGCCGCCCTTGACGCTGTGTTTCTTGTCGCCGAACGGGTTCCACGCGACGCCAAGCCGCGGCCCGAAGCTTTTCTTCGACGGGTTCTTGAACATCGGCGTGCCCGGCGTGACCCCGTTGGATGTGCGCTCGAGATCGGCGAGATCCAGCAGGCCCGCAATTTTGCCGTGGAGCTCCTTCGGATCCGTGACGAACTCGTACCGCAGTCCGTAGTTCACGCTCAGCGAATCGCCCGCGCGCCACTCGTCCTGGGCAAAGAACGCGGCGTACTGCTGTCTCATCTGCCGAAACGTATCCGTGCCCGGCAGGTTGCCCGTGAACCGATCGGCCTGTGCGCCGCCGCCGCGGTTGAGCGTGAGAAACTCCGTGACGTTGCGGAAGCGGAACTCGCCGCCGTAACGCGAATACGAGAAACCGTCGAAGTGATAGTTCTGCCAGTCGAAGCCGCTTTTCAGCGTGTGCCCGCCTTTGCTCCACGTGAGCGAGTCGGTGAGCTGAAATAGATCCTGTTGATAGTCCACCGGGATGGTTGCAATCGAACCCGCGGTTGACGCGGTCAGGATGTTGATCGCGCCCCAGTGCGGATCCTCGCTGAAATACAACGACCTCGGAATGTCAATCGTCGACAGCATGTCGTCGTTGCGCCCCGTGCGGTTTGCCGCGAATCGCACCGTGTTCAACAGCCGGGAGGTGAACACGCGCTGAAACTGCGACGTGAAGTACCGCATGTCGGTGCCGACGGCTTCGTAAAAGAGGGGATGCGACTGCGAGATCGTCGTCTCCGACACGTCTCTCGACCATCGCACCATCACGTTTCCGTGTCCGAGGTTGTAATCGAATTTGACGACGCCGAAATCCTCGTCGGTGGGATCCTGGTGTGCGTGTGCCTCTTCGGCCGTGCCGTCGCCGAATTCCCGCCCCGTCGGGATTGGAAAGAGCAAATCGAGATAGGGACGCACGATTGGATTGACGCCGACGTTTTGTAGTTGTCCCTGTGCGTTCGGCACGATGCCCTGATGCGCCAGCGCGTTCGGCAATCGCGCGAAGCGCGTCAAGGCGAGCCGCTCCCGCAGGCCCTCGTAGCTGCCGAAGTAGAACAGACGGTTCTTGAGGATCGGCCCCCCGAAGGTTCCGCCGTACTGATTCCGTTTGAAATCGGGCAGCTCGCCCTGATCGAAGAAGTTACGTGAATCGAGCGAGGAATCACGGTGAAACTCGAACAACGTGCCGTGCAGCTGGTTGGTCCCCGAGCGCGTAACCGCGCTCATGATGCCGCCGGCGGCGCGCCCGAACTCGGCGCTGTAGCCGTGCGTCTGCACGCTGAACTCCTGCACGGTGTCGACGCCCAGAAGGACGCCCGAGAGACTTGACGGCGCCTTATCGGAGATGTCCGCGATGTTGGTGCCGTCCATCAGGTAGCCGGTCTGTTCCGGCCGGGCGCCGCCGATGGCGAGCTGCGTGTTGCCGAATCCGCCGGTGAAGTCCCGCGCGGTGCCGCGGCTGACGACCACGCCGGGCTGCAGCGTCGCAAGCTGCATGAAGCTGCGGCCGTTGAGCGGCAGCTCCGCGATCTGCTGTGTCGTGACGACGCCTCCGGCGGTCGTGGCGCCGAGCGACACGGTGCTCGTTTCACCGGCCACGGTGATTTGCTCGGCCAGCCCGCCGACCTTGAGCTCGATGTCGACGAGAACGTCGCGGCCGATGGCGACAATCACGTCGGTCCGCTTGACCGGCGCGAATCCCTGAAGCTCCGTGGTGAGCTCGTAGGTGCCGGGAGCCAAGTCGAGCACGCGGTAACGACCTCGCGCATCGCTCACCTGTACGCGCTCGAGACCGGTGGCGGCGTTCCTGACCGTAATCGTGACGCCGGGCATGACGGCGTTCGTTTCGTCCGTGACCGTGCCCGAAATGCTTCCTGTGGTCGCCTGCGCAAAAACGGCGCTCTGCGTAGCCAGCAGAAACGCCATCAGATACAGCAATCTCACACGCATCTTGAGACCTCCGTCCAGTTCGTTCCCTGGTGGGTGGGTTCGATTCACCGAACCTTGGAGTAGATGGGCGTTCTTGTCAATAGGCAAGAGGCGCGTTCAGCAACGTCAGAAGTTGACGAGAAACGGTATCTTCACTCTGGCCGTCGACCGGCACGTCCCAGTACT